>JAJZZP010000194.1 GCA_021797515.1 Bacillota bacterium
GGAGACCGACATAAGACATGCGAAGCCTGCGGCTTCCACGCACAAGTCGCGGAACCAGGAACATCCCGGAGTGATCCGAGAAACCCCCACCTCAACCCGACAGGGTTAGGTGGCGGGAGAGTTCATGGTACTAAAGCGGCTCGTCGCTGTCCATTTTTTTGATCAGGTGGTGTAATCCCCTTGTCAACATCTGGAGGTCACCATACGCGTCGTTACGACACAACCCCAGGGGAACACGACCGGGTTCGAAAAGGCTCCTGATCTTCCTTAAATTCCCTCAATTGTCATCCGTAAGAGGTCTAGCACCGGAATTCCGTATTTTAATGCTTTTTTCTTGTTTAAATTTACTAACGCAAGTAGTACAATTGTATGACAACTGAAATGAAGGTGATGGCGATTGGATACCTTAGATTTTAAAGCTCTATCTAAATTAATGACGAACGGACGCATGACCTGGGCAGAACTTGCTAGTTGTCTTGGACTATCGAGCCCAGCCGCGGCGGAACGGATCCATCGTTTGGAGGAACAAGGGGTGATAAAGGGGTTTACGGCTCTCGTCGACCACGAAGCCGTCGGATGTGGACTAACGGCTTTCGTGGCGGTGGTCTTAGAACGTCCAGAACATCGGAGTCCTTTTTTGCAGAAGATTGTGGAGATGCAGGAAGTGCAGGAGTGTCACCATGTTGCCGGGGAGGATGATTACTGGCTGAAAGTGCGATGCAAAGGTACGCGAGACCTGGAACGACTCGTGAGTGACACGATTAAAAGTATGCCTGGTGTCGCAAGAACTCGAACCACCATCGTCATGAGCACCCCTAAAGAGACACCCATTCCTCCCCTGTTTCCAGAAGACATCATTGATGTTGCGACGCGCAGGTAGAACGGAGGCGGTTTGATGGATTTTCTTTTGAGAGGCCTCATTATCGGCGTATCGATTGCTGCCCCGGTGGGTCCGATTGGACTGCTTTGTATTCAAAGGACGGTGATACAAGGCCGTACGTCCGGGCTCGTCAGTGGCCTTGGTGCCGCCACAGCGGATGCTGTGTACGGCAGCGTAGCGGGTTTTGGACTCGATCTGGTCTCGAACTTCTTGATTGACCAGCGCATGTGGATTCATTTGATTGGTGGCGCTTTGTTGCTTTTACTAGGGATAAAGGTGCTCCTTACACGGCCTGCTGAAGAGGCTGCACAAACACAATACACGGTACGAGGGATTTGGTGGAGCTATTTGTCGACGTTCTTACTCACAATTACCAACCCGATGACCATCCTATCTTTTGTCGCCATTTTTGCTGCTCTGGGCGTGGCAAATTCCTCAAATGACTATGTCAGTGCATCTTTTACGGTTATTGGTGTTTTTCTCGGCAGTGCTCTTTGGTGGTTGATTCTCAGCAGTGTTGCAGGATGGCCGAGAGGCAAACTCAACAGAACGGCGATTTTGTGGATTGGCAGATTATCGGCGGTCATCATTATAGGGTTCGGGATTATTGGTATCGTGAGCTCGGGTACCATCGCTTAGGAACTCAAACCGTTTTTCCCTTTACAGGGAAGATGGCCTCAAAGTTCAGCTCGGCGAATGCTCCCTCTATCCTAGATAGGCCAGTTATCAATTGGATTTATTTGTCTTATGACCCGAAATTCAAGGAATCGTTGCCGTACCCGGTAATGGTTCCATAACATGGAAATAGAGGAAACGGATGCCCTCCAGGAGAGACGCATCGAGGCCCTGGGCTCGTCAATTCGTGAAGATAGCGGTCGTGCACAAGTCCCGAGTGCGTGATCGATCGGATCGCAGGCACGGCAAATTCGTGAGGTCGGGTGACCTCACTGTTGCGCGCACTTTGGAAGTGAAGGAGGCCGTCAGGACTGGCGCTCTACCAGGCCAGACGCGTCCAGTCGTTCGCGATCCCGGGAAGGACGGGCAATGGCGGTATAGAGCCAGTGGATGGTGCCGTGAAAGGTCTTCTTGAGGACCGTGAGCCACAGGCAGCCTGATGCAAGGCCAACACGGGCAAATAACTACGCCAGGAGCATGAGCGCAGAGAGCCCTGGCGTCCCCTGCCAATCCCGCGAATACCGATGGGTGTAATGGTAACCTCAGGTCTTGTCCACAAGACTATGTTCCTCAATGTCCCACCGATGCCGCGCCATGCGGTAGCACCGGGTCACGATGGGGCCCTTCGATAAGGGGTGGGCCGCGGCCCACGCCCACGGACCGTGATGCACGCCTTGGGCATCGGTCCCGGTTTTGTCGCAGACAGCATAATGCACCACCGTGCGACAGAGAGGCCCAGTCTCGGGATTGTCCCATTCGTACTCCAGGCCGGTTGGCCCACCAAAAGTGTTGAGTACGGTGGTCCCCAACGGTGTCGTCGACATTCTCCGGCTCCACGGCATGCCGCCTCCTCGTCTCGGCCTGGAAGGCTTTGAGGCTGCCGGATTTGAGTACTATCAGAAAATCCCCACGTGGGGGGTCGCAAGAATCGAAAGATCGGGCCGTTGGGGTAGAGCCCATCGGCCAAGATGATGTCGGGATTTTTATTCGATCTCCGCGTCTTGGATCGAATGGAAGAATTCCTATCATACCCTCGATCGTGAGGTATCGTTTAGTGCGGACGTGCACAGACCCGACGATGCATTAGAGCGCGCACCTCCCAAACTGCCTACAGCCGGCCCGGCTCAAATATTCGCGGCCTTGGTTCCCCGCCCATCTAAATTATATATTATTGGACAAGTGCCCCAATATTTAAGGAAACTGTTGACCCTCTTATTCTTTGCGAATATTTCTCAAGGCTTGAGCGACAATCCATTCGCTAATCGGTGCATTCCAGTTCCGATGGTCGAAAAAAATTTGTGGCGTCCGCTGAATATCCAATAATGGGATTAAATGAGGATAACGCTCCAAACCAATCACTGTCACTCGAATCAACGGATTGATTTGGGCACATTGGGCAAACATGCGCACCGCATGTCCACAATGACCTCACCCCGGTGTGGTCATAATGGTGACCTGCACTGGGTCAACCACCTTCTCCAAGTCCTCTTGAGTCAACGGAGATAATTCCAAACGCCCGTACGCAACACATTCTAAAATCCGTTGTAGCGCTAGCGCCACCTGACCTTGGGGCCACCCGCCCAAAAACCGCACAATGGGATCCGAGTCAAAGCCCCCCACTGCAATGCCGATGGCGGAACTTTCCAGCGGCCACACTACCGATTGAGTCCAAGAATTGATAGCCGGTTGCAGTGTCATGATGCCTCCATCCACCCATTTGGCGAATTGGTCGGGGACCTGGGACCCCAATCCCGCTAAGCTTACGGTTACCGACGGACCCGCTACAAAATTTTCAGCCATCATTAAACCCCCATTTCTCCGCGGATTCAATCAGTTGGATCCCGACCTGTCGACTGTCATGCGGCTTTATAATGGCCAGACCTCGTTCAATCATCCGTTCACGGAGTCGCTCGTTTTGCAAGGCCTCCCGTATTGCCTCCGGCCACACCTCACCTCGATCGGAATCCACTAGCAAAGTGGCGCCACCAGTGGTTTCTTGAAGTTCAAGGGTGTCCCAGGTCACCGCGGGCAAACCCGCAGCCAGTGCCTTCAGCAAGGATACGGAAGTCGGTCCGCCATGCGTTGGATCCAAGTAAAGGTCTGCACTGTGAAACAAGGCGGCTTCCATGGCAGTCGACAGGGGGGGCGCAAATATCACCAGGTCAACCATGCCCAGGTGTTGAACTACGGGAGCTAATTGATTTCTGAATCGCAAGCCGTTCAGCAAAATCAATTCACCTTGTTGCTTTATCACCTGACGAGTCGTTGTCAACAACAGACTAAGTCCTTCGCCATCTTGATAATTGCCGCCAAATACCAACCGCGGTCGGTTTTCTAAGTGAAGTTGTCTGGTGACATCAAACACCGAACCGTTGTCCCCAGTGTGAAAGTACACCGGATCTACAGGATACGGCACATATTTGGCCCAAGACGCGAACAAGAAAGGCGTCTTGGAGTCAGTCGTAACCAAGTATTGATAACCATGTAGGCTCTCCACTCGACGGGTGGTCAAGAGAATTTGACCGCGGCGCCCCAGACCGCATCCCACAGTCAAACGGGATCCGCCAAAAAACCGGGGCGCAAGCTTAAACCCGCGCCCCAACCCACTAGCATAGACTTCCTGCCCCAATGCAGCAATGGCAGTGGCCATTTGGACGCCAAGTTGCCCATCGGGACTTTCCACTGCATCGTTGCCGATGAAATGCCAGCGCATGCCGTTCGACTCCCTTACAAATTGCGAAATCGGCGAACCAAGGCTGGAGATAGCCGATTCGTTGCAACTCTAGACCCCACTTTTTCTTGGTCTACAAACCAAACCTTAGAACTGTGAGTAGCATCCCCAAAAAATAGCCAGCGTTCCACAAACGTGCCAATCAAAAATGATATCGCGCCCAGTACGGTCAGCAACCCTACCCCAGTACCACCCAACGTGGCCACTATGACTCCCAGTGGCAGCAGCACTAGAGTTAACACTGCCACGGTTTCAAGACCTCCTCGCACGGAGAGTGGTAAATCCGGCCACACCTGGGTTTGAGTTTGGTAAGGTGGGCGTGTGGTCCCGGTGTCAATGATGCGATACGGTGCGCGGGGCATCCCCGTTCCGGTCGCTGCGTTCAACGACCGCCGTGCATCGCGAAACAACTTCCATTGCAATAGTTTTATACCGGCTACGACAATGGTGGCCAACAACATAAAGATCGCTAGGCGATGCACCGAAGACGTCAAATGGCTCAGCCCCAAGATTGCGAGCATGACATAGCCGCCCGAAGATAATCCCACAGCCATCATAGACAATACGGTAAGTGGTGAGTGCCAACTGCGCATAGCCGGAATCGTTGCATAGAGCATGGCGGTGACAAACATGGCTGCCAGCGCTGCCAATGAGGCGAATACTCCCCCAACCCAATACCACCACGAGTTTATCGGGAGCACCAACGGTCCGAGTGCCACCACACCCAAAATCATCGCATAAAGGCCAGTGGTTAAAGCTTCCCGGCTCAACCATGAGGTTTGCAGTCGGCGTAAGATATATTTCCCCGCCTGAGGACGATGCATGTGAAAAAATGACGAGATCCCACCAATCACGGCAATAGCAAAACTTAGCAACAACGCGTTTCGAAGGACGTTATCACTAGCAGGTGGCAACAAAAAACTAAAGGCCGCAACAGCCAGCGTGATTCCGCCCGACAGGCCTTGGAGCACGGTAATTAGCAATAACGGAGTGGTTGGTCGCATTAGTATCGGTCCTCCATCACGCGCAGCACGTCTTTTTCGTCTATGACTACCGTAGCCGGCCGCCTGGGTAAATAATGTACCGCTGGCCGAGCACCAAGTTCAGGCAACAGCCCAAACCCTTGTCGTTGAGCCACCAATTGCGAAACCTTGGACTCGGGGTCGTCCAAGTCGCCAAAAGTTCGCGCATGGGTGGGACAGCTTTGCACACACGCGGGCTGCCTTTCGTAGTCAGGCAAACTCTCATCTTCGAGCCGATCTACACACATCGTGCATTTTTTAACCACACCGTGTTCTTCGTCAAATTCACGGACCCCGTAAGGACATGCCCACATGCAGAGTTGGCACCCAATGCAACTGTCGTAGTCCACTAGTACCACTCCGTTATCCTGACGCTTATATGACGCCCCTGTCGGGCACACTGGAACGCAGGGGGCGTCATAGCAATGCATGCAGGCTTTTGGCAGATACAGTACGCCGGCGTTGGGGTATTCCCCGGTCTCCATCCCTACAATGCGGTTCCACCACATTCCGTCGGGATCCCGGTAGGGATTAGTATCGGGCACAGGTCCAAACGCTCCGGCGGTGTTGTGTTCCTTGCACGATACTTGACAACTTTTGCATCCCACACACTTGTTGAGGTCGGTAATAATTGTTAGCTGCATAGTGCCCTCCTTATCGTGCCACCCCAACCGGGGGCGTTTTGGTCGTATAAGCCAGTCGCGAAGTCGCGGGCGCAGTAGGATGAATCGGTTCACGCGGAGCAACCTTAGGCCATATTTCGTGGATTTCCGATGGATACACACGAACACGTGTATCATACCAACCAGCTTGACCAGTGATCGGGTCGTTGTTATACCAAGTGTCTTCTGGAGTTAAGGGTATGGTATCGGGAATAATGTGATTAATCAGCATAGCCCGGGTTGCTTCTGGAGCGGAGGGATCTAATCCCCAAGAGCCTGGCCCTTTAGCAATCGCGTTCCAAGTCCACACGGTATCAGGTTCCACCGCATCAGAAAACCTCAAGGTGGCCGTCATTTTACCAAGACGAGATTCAATCCACACCCATTGCCCATCATGAAGCCCGAGCTGACTGGCCTTACGGGGGTTCATAAACAAGGGATTTTCGTTAAGCAACTGGCGCAACCAGGCATTTTGCGATCCCCATGAATGATAATGAGTCATGGGCCGCTGTGTCAAAATGCGCAAGGGAAACTCGGAGGCTTCTGCTATCTGATCTTCAAAAGGCACATACCACATCGGCAAGGGATCGAAATATTTCGTCAGGCGGTCACGCAGATCTTGCCGTTCTGGTTTCTTGCCATGCCACAAACCTTGCCCCGCAAGTTTAAAGGTTTGCAGTACTTCGGAATAAAAGTGCAACACAATAGGTTCTGCCGAAGGAATAAACTTGGCCTCCGTTGCCCACTTCAAATATTTTTGGTTAGCCATGCGGTAGTACTTTATATCATGGGACAACTCATAAAACCAAAATGCTTTGTTTTGCGCATAGGATTCAAGTTGCCGCCCGTTGGGTTGTCCAACCAAGTTGCTGTCTCCCGACAAGCCACGCCGCCCGGCTAAGATGCCGATCCCCGATCCCGGTTCGGTTTCCCAATACTGGATGTAATCGAAGTAGTTGTTAAATAGGCGCTTGCCGTTTTCCACAAATCGAGGCAGTTCTAGACGGTTGGCAAGTTCAATCAACACATCTGCCGCTGGACGTACTCCAGGTGGCGGTTGTACCACGGGCTGTCGAATCGAGTCCGCCGGGCCATCGGGTTCAGAGATGGGGCGATCCTGCAGTGATGCTGCATCCCATCGTTCTAAATAGGTCGTGTCTGGCAGCACGATATCGGCAAAAGCTACGGTTTCCGAGTCGTAGGCGTCTATTACTACGACATGGGGAATTCGATATTCGCCGGTTGACTCCTCTTTGGCGGCCAACATTTCACGGGTGCCAATGGTATTCCACGTCGAATTCCAGGCGATGTTGGCCATATAAATCATCAGAGTATCTATCCCATATGGTTCTTGATTATAGGCATTTCGGATGACGTTTTGAATAGCCCCGTGAGCCGCCAATGGATACTTCCATGAATACGCTTCATCTATGCGGATAGGCCCATCACCCTCGACCAACATGTCATCGGGAGTGGTAGGGTATCCCAAAAGGGGTGCCTTAGCAGCCTGATTAGGCCCATAGTCCGAAGTGTTGGCAGCCGGTTTAACCCGAGGAGGAATCGGTTTAGGATACGGTGGCTTATACCGAAAGCCGCCGGGCACATCGATGGTGCCTAGCATCATCATTAAGTCAAACAGCCCGCGAATGGTTTGAAATCCGTTGGTATGTGCCGCCAACCCCCGCATGGCATGAAACGCCACCGGACGTCCGACCGTCACCGAATGTTGCTCCCCATAAAAATCTGTCCACGCGATCGGTAAGGTCACGGGATGATTCATTGCCGTCGTTCCCATTTCCAACGCCAAACGAACAATAGTTTTCTTTGCAACTCCGGTAATCGACTCAGCCCACGCTGGAGTGGCGGCTCCCAGCCGCTTCACAAAAACAGAAAACGCGGTTTCTACCGTGCGGCCTTGGTATTGAAAACGACCTTCCAACAACCCTTGCCCATGCGCCTCAAGAAACGGCACAAAAGAGGTGCCGCTGGTGGCGACCATGATATCTCCACTTTCAGACCGCAGCAGCATCCCATCTTGAGGTTGCCCTGGGGCCACTTCTACCAAGGCCGCTGCGTTGGTATAACGCCGCAGATAATCGGTGTCGTAAAGTCCTTCACGGTATAAGACGTGCATTAATGCCAGGAGAAAAGCACCGTCAGTGCCGGGACGAATCGGGACCCATTCGTCGGCCAACGCCCCATAACCGCTTCGGACGGGGTTTACCACCACAAATCGTCCACCACGGTCCTTCAAGGCCGAAATGGCTAATTTCAAGGGATTACTAGGATGGTCTTCGGCTACCCCAAACATCATGAACCAACGAGCTTTCTCCAGGTCGGGCCAACCAAATTCCCAAAAGCTTCCCCCTACCGAATACATACCACCGGCTGCCATGTTCACAGAACAAAACCCGCCATGGGCAGCCCAGTTCGGAGTACCAAATTGCTTAGCCCAAAAACCGTTAAAGGCCTGCATTTGATCGCGTCCGGTAAAATAGGCCAGTTTGCGTGGATCGGTGGCGCGAATTTCCCTTAGCCATCCTTCAACGGTGTTTAGTGCAGTGTCCCAATCGATAGGCACAAACTGCCCAGAACCTCGTTCGGCACCGGGAGCACGCATCAGAGGAGTGGTCAGTCGGGCCGGACTGTATTCGGTCATAATGCCGGCTCCGCCCTTAGCGCACCAGACCCCTTTATTTACCGGGCTCTCGGGAATGCCGGAAATGAATCGCACCCGGTTTTTTTCTACGGTCACCTCAATCCCGCAGCGACAGGCACACATATAGCACGTAGTGTGTAATCGCTGAGGCTGTGTCAAGTCTAGTTTTAGGCCCCCCTCGCTGAGCCTATCAACATTTTCGATAGCCAGGACGTGTCACTCCTTTTCCAAACAACTAGGTACTGCCTTGCCGCTATGTGTATAATTTTACCGGGAGCGTTTCGTGGCAGAGCGCGCGTTACGTGATAGCAACCATCACTTCTGCTTATGGGGGGTCCTATGAACGAACAGGTCTGGACGACGTTTAAAACGGTGGCCGAGCTCAGTGCCATTTCCAAAGCCGCGCGACATCTGAATCTTTCGCAATCGGCTGTGAGCCAACAGATACATCAACTTGAGTCGGCTTATGGGACCACGCTGTTTCTGCGCACAAGTCAAGGAGTACAACTCACCGAAGCAGGTGAAGTGTTGTACCGCTTTGTCAGTACTATTCTCAAAACCATGGATGAATCGCGGCAAGCATTAAATGAGCTCAAGGCGCATCAGCCATCAACACTGACCATTGGCGCCAGTTTGACGATTGCTGAATATATTTTGCCTAAACTTTTGTCCCGGTACCTGACTTTTCCGTCTTCAGCGCGGATTTCGGTGATGATGGCCAATTCGCGGGCAATATTTGATCAAGTGCGCCACGGAGAAGTTGATATTGGGCTAATCGAAGCCAATTTATTTGATCCGCAACTGATTGTCAGACCATTTCTAGATGATCGGCCCTGTGCCGTGATCCCCCATTTTCATCCCTGGGCTGGTCGCCAAGAAGTGACCTTACCCGAATTTTTGGAACAACCGTTAATCTTACGGGAGCCCGGATCCGGAACCCGCCAGGCTTTAGAGGAGTCGTTAAACCATATTGGAGTCGACCTGCAAAGTTTAAATGTCCGCTTGGTGCTCGCAACCACGCAAGCCATTAAATCGATGATTATCTCCGGCCTGGGCATCAGCATTTTGTCCCCATTCACCATACACTCTACGGAAACGCACCTGTTGCAGCCAATCCGAGTCCGTGGCCTAAATTTGTACCGAAATTTTTACGTGGCGCACCGACGTGATCTTAATCTGCGACTGGCCCATCACTTCGTGCAAACCCTATTGCAATCCCGTTTCAGCGCGATTACAGGCGAACCACAGCCATAAGGTATGATAGCGAACCACTATCCCTTGTGGCGCTGACCCTATTCGACAGCATTTGTGCGTGATCTTGTTCCGCGACCGTACCCCGCAAGTCATTAGGTACTTAACCATATCGATGTTGCACTATGCGGGTCAAAAAGCCCTCGCAACCCCACTTCCAACCCTTTTTGCAACCGGATAACATGTCCTTCCAAATGACCAGCTTGCCTGACTTCGCCTACTGTCCCCCATACCATAATTCGTCCGCAGTTGAGCCAACTAGTTCTCGTGGTGTCGACATCTAGTGTATGAAGAGCTGTAGAAATCCCCCAAACATCAAAAAAAGGAAGATCACGGCAGTGAAAATGGCCAAGGCAGATTTGGCCCAGTGTCGCTTCGGGCGACCGTCTACCGGTATTAAATACTTCGGGTGACGCGGCTCGTGTCGTTGGGACATCGTCTAGACCTGCCTTTCTAAACATGTGTAAACATGTGTAAATTCTTGAACTTGCGCTTTGCACATCGTCTTATTGTACCGCGCTTTATTCTCTCAAGTACGAAAATGTTTTTCCAAAATTCGCCTCCGATAAATTTTGACAATTTCCCCATTCGGGCTTGTCTAATTCGACAAAAAACGGAACAATTATATCAGTAAAATTTGCGTTCGCAGGAGGATGCCTATGACGACGTTTCAGTACTTAATCGGCCCCCATTTGTGGATCAAGCGGTCCCCCGAATGGAATGCTGTCATGGAAGCCGTCGCGCTTCCCTTGTTTAGCGATCATGAGCGAAGCCAAGTCATGCAGTGGATCGACCTTGAATCCCGAACCATCAATTGGGACGCGATTCACCAAGCTGCCCGCCAATTTGGTCCGCAATCCCGCATTGTACTCCGAATCGCTCATGCTTTGTTCAACGGCGGCGACTGCCAATTGGCCGAAATCGGCGAACTATCAAGTGCCGGCCGTTCTGCCGTGATTTTACTCATTGGCCAAAGATACCGATAACCGAGTTTACCTAATTTATGCTACAATAATGCTCTCAATATCATGACAACAAAGCCCCCCAATTCCTAGTCCGTCTTCGGGGAATGAAAAAACGAGGAGCTCTAGATGGCCAAGGTCTATGCAGTAGCTAATGTACCTCCTGAAGTATCTGCTTACGGGATGGCAAAATATTCACGGTCAAGTTCTCCTTTATGCGACACGCTGAAGGAAATCTCTCAAGACAGGGCAGCCAATTTTCTTGATACGTTCTACTTTTCTTATGGCCACGCTTCCATCGCCGATTTAGCCCACATTGTGCTGGCTATCGAAGATATATCGTTACTTGCTGCTATGACCGTGGTCGATGAGCCGCTGTGGGATGGTCAGGAGCGCTCTACTCGCTATCAAAACTTCGTGCAAGCCCCTTATTACCGGCCCGTGGGCGCCCCTGCCGAGTTTGATCAATCGTGCGGCCAGCTCTTTGATTTCTATGGTGAGTTGTTGCAAGCGTCGCTGGAGGCGCTTCAGGACCGCTACCCGCGACCGGAACATATGGCACACGGAACCTACCAGCGGACGATGCAAGCCCGAGCACTCGACATCGCCAGATATGCGCTACCGCTTGCAACCCTGACCAGTGTTGGGCAAGTCACCAGCGCACGGGTGTTGGAACAACAAATTAGCCGTCTCCTTACGTCGGAGTATGCCGAGATCCGAGATGCGGCTCAAGAGATGAAACTGGCCGTCACCGAACGCCCCGCTTTTTCTTTGACGGAGTCCCAGCCTCAGCCTTTGGCGCCCACGTTGATAAAATATGCCAACTCTAATCCGTACTTAACCGAATTAACCGCTCGATCAAAAACTCTCGCCACCGAAATTTTTTGTTCGCCTCCACCCGGACGCGAGGATACTCCCGTTGACCTTTTTATGGCTTCGGATCCCATAACAGATGGGTTGGCAATGGCTTTCTACGGTGTCACCACCCTACCATTTGGATGGATTCGTGAGGTGTTACGCGACTTGTCGGCTCCTGTGCTAGCAGAGTTAGTAGACGATCTCTTCCAACGCCGCGACGCCTATGATGAGTGGCCTAAATTTTTCCGCACCGGCACTTTCCTCTTCGATATTCTGATGGATATCGGAGCGTTTCGGGATTTTAATCGACATCGCCGATTAAACAAGGTGGTTCAGGCGATCGATATTCATCAAAAATTCTCCGAGCCGGAAATGTTGCAGAAACTGGCCGTTCCGGTAGATTATCCTTCCCGGATGGACACATATTACCAGAATCTAAACCGTAACGTCGTCGCACCGTTTGACAAACCCTATCTCTTGCCGCTGGCCCATCGGCGTCGTGCCCTCTTCGTCATGGATCCGGCACAAGCGGCCTATATTATCGAGTTGCGGTCTCGCTCCGCTGGACATTTTAGTTATCGACAGATAGCGGTGAAAATGTATCATTCACTGCAGCAAGTGTACCCGGCTCTGGCGCAGCACATCCGAGTAACCCCGTTGGACGAGTTTGATCCGTTTGAGCGATGAACAGCCGAACAATCAATGGACTGGCGAGTTTACCGTGTGAATAGTCCCAGTCGCGATGGCACGGCGGCCAACCACCAAGGATCCAATCAGGTTGGCCACCGTGTTAGGGGTCTGCCATTTGGCACCGGGGATATATTGCGCCACTTGTTGATGCCGGTCACTAGACAATGATTCGGCCCACCTTGTGGTAACCCACCCAGGGCAAACTATGTAGACTCGCGGGGTATTTCCAAGTGTTTTTGCCAAGCTCAAACTATAGGCAATCACCGCCGCCTTCGTTGTCGCATACAATTCTCCAGCGACGCCCCGATGTCCTTCCAATGCTTCATCCCACCCGAGATTGATGACGCATCCATCGGGGGCCAAATAGGGCAATACCGCGCGACTGCACCGTACAGTGCCTTCCACATCGGTTTCCCACAATAGTTTAAGCCGCTCCTCATAAGACTGCGAGCGAATAGGTTGTTGTAGGATGTCGGCCCCCGCCAAATTGATCCAGGCATCAAAAGCGCCGTGGTCCTGATACGCGTTATGTATCACCCGCGCAACATCCGAAGATGACCAAGTCACATTGAGTTCGTAATCTGCGCCTCCAGGGGTACGGGTAAAACCAATCGTCACAATCCCGTTTTCACCCAGCCACCGCGTCAAAGCACGACCAATGCCCCCGGTATTGCCGGTCATGGCAACCATATGGCACCCCATTTCCCCTTCTTTACGCCCGTCATATTACTATAGCGTGTGGTCAGACTCAATATCGGAGCGTTCGTTCACCGAATGGATAAATTTTCCTCAGCCAAACGTTTGACAAATTTTCAGAAAGATGCTAATCTAGGAGATGTTGGGACGCACTAAACGGATAGCGGAGTGCCAGAGGATCGGCTGAGGGATCGGATCCTCGCACCGGGGTTAGATTGCTAACCCCGAAGTTTTTGTTGATAGGATGTCCTATCTGACCTATTTTTAGGATTAACCTAACGCGCACCAAAATCTACACCGAAGAGATGTAACTATTTCGCGACTCTACTGCGGAACCCCTTGGCGGTGTTTGTCTCTTAACGGCCCTGTCAGCGAATACTAAGACTATAGCATAAATACCTCACATAGATCGTGACGTAGCGCAGAAATCCAAGACTATCGTAGGTGATCCGATAGAGAAACCGTCCCTCTATGAAAGCCACACCCTGTTGATTTTTGCCTGGGCCTATTATTGGTTGAATATCGTCGGGTGGGTGGCAGAAGTAACGAGGAAGGACCACGAATGGTGCGCAAACACGGTTTAAACGAACGCACCCCTGCGTTGCGGGGCCTCGGGACTCGGACCTTGGTCTGTGTCATGACATGGTCTGTGTCATGACATGGTCTGGAGCATGATGCTTCGGGCCCCTCACATCTTTCAGAAGACGATTGCGCCGATCGTGGTGAATCCCTCGTTGATTGAAATGGTTCCGCAACCGCTACTCCTGGTTAGAAAAACCTACAATACTGTAATTGAGGGTTTTCTCGGTTCCTTCCGGAACCCGCAGTCCTCACAGGATTCGTCTGCTCGGGGGTGGCTTCCGCCCCATCGCGTGGGGATGTTTTTCCCCCACGCACCGCTCAAGATCCCGGCAGGAGAAGGATGGCAGGAAACTCCCATCGGTGTCCCGTCGGTGGTGCCCTGAGCCCCAGTGTTACTGGGCCCTCATCAAGATGCCCCGTCGCTCCTTTCGCCACGTGGTGGCGACGGGGGAATGCGATGTGGGTCATTCGGAGAATAACGTCTTGCGATACCCTAACCAGGCACTTAAATACTGATGGTGCGATGCCAACGTCTGCGTCATGATCCGTTTAATCCGAGCCCATGCACTCCAATCATTTTTCCGATAAGTGGGGTCGTTCCATTGATCGCGGTCTTGCATCCAGAGCCGCAAGGCTTTAGGGACGTTCTCCCGGCGGACTTTCAGTCCGCCTCGTCGCCCGATCACTAGGGCCGCAGCGTGATGCACGCTAATCCCGTATTGCGGCTGATACTTGAACCGTCCGATAATCGAGGTATAAGCCGGTTTGACTTTCCGCAAGGCGACGCCTTCCCGCGCGGCCTGTCGTTCGACCGCCGTCAGCAAGGCCCGGTAATTAAACTGGTGCGTCACGCGGTTAAACTGGGCGCTCACATCCCGATCATGGATGCACTGCAAGTCTTCCACGACCAAGCCCGCTCCGCGAGCCTTAGCCCACTGCACGGTCTCGACCGCGAGACGTCCCACCAACGCGTCGCGTTGGGTCGATCGGACATCGAAGAGACGGGGGTCCCCGATCGTCGCGAAGGCGTGGGGATTGCCGTCAGGTTGCACGTGACAGAGAGCCAAAAAGGTGCTGTTGGTATCCACTCCCACCCAGCCATGACGAGGATCGGTCTGTATGGGCGCGGGGACTTCTTCGACGGTCACGCGGACCTGATACCGTCCTTGACGTCGGAGAATTTCGACTTGATAGGGGTCGCCGGAGGCGAGCACCCGACGCAGAAGCCCCTCATAATCACGGCCATGGACTTGGCCGGTTTTCTTGGACACCTTCCGCGCAATATAGAGAGGGATCTCCAGTTTCTCATACCGAGGGACTTTGGCGTCGGGTTTGCCCGGTTTGAGGCAATCGAGAGCGATTTCTAAGATCCAATGGTCGGCCCCTGCGCGGACGCGCAGGGGCCGACCATTCCGGCTCTCGTCCCATGCTTCCCTCCACGCCTGCTGGCGTTCCCGTTCGGCAACGGGGTCATCGAGCACCTTGAACCGGTCCAGCCAGCGTTCTTTGGTGCCAAACACCACGGGAGGAAAGGTGCCTGCGTCGACATGCTGTTGATAAAACGCTTGCTGGGCTTCTTGATGCGTGAGCTTACGTTCTTGTTCCGTAATGCGGCGGGCATTCGGATGCGAGGATGCCCGGAGTGCGGTCAACCGTTCTCGCGTCTTTTTGACACGCTGCGTCCAGAGATCACGACCCTCTTTCATCGCTTGATGTCGGGCACGGATGAGGCCTTGCGCTTCCTGCACCGCATCTTTGGCATAGCGCAGGGGCAACTCCGTTTCACTGGCACAGTGACGTTCCAAACCGCCTATGTTTTGTAGTCCTCCAACCAAGCGTTGAAAGGCAAACCGTAGCATGAACCCATGTTT
This sequence comes from Bacillota bacterium, assembly GCA_021797515.1. Taxonomy (GTDB): domain Bacteria; phylum Bacillota; class Sulfobacillia; order Sulfobacillales; family Sulfobacillaceae; genus Sulfobacillus_C. Next base: position 15,540 of record JAJZZP010000194.1, read on the forward strand.
GCGCATCAAACGGCGTAACACCGTGTCCTGATCGGGCGTGACATCGAGCAAGACACCAAAAATGGTCGTCTTCATCCGGGGACTCCTTCCTGAGCTAAGGTCGCCATCGCTTGACGCACTGTTGCCGCGACCTTTTTTCCCCCGCGTTTGCCGACAATCCGTGTGGAGAACGCGGTCGTGATCGCGATCAAGTCTTCAACCAGTTCCTGTTGATCATCCTTACCGTCTGCTCCATGACGACCACGCGCACGCCGAAGGCGTGCAGAAAGGTTTCGAGATAAGCAAAACCAAACCGTGCGAGGCGATCCCGGTATTCGACGACCACCATGCCGACGGGTTCTTGCCGGGCTCAGTCGAGGAGTGGGTGAAGACCGCGTCGTTTTTCGTTTAATCCGCTCGCGCCATCGGTAAGAGCAGTCACCACGGTCCATCGCTGCTCCGCAGCGAACGCGGTTAACCGCCCGAGTGGACGATCCAAGTTCCCCGCGTCTTGTTGCTTTTTGGTCGAGACTCGGGCGTAGAGGATACAGCGGGTATCCTTGGC
>JAJZZP010000094.1 GCA_021797515.1 Bacillota bacterium
CCTCTAGAAAAAGTCCATCCTAAATTTCAACGTTATGCGCTATTTGATTAGGGAGGACTTTGACGGGGCCTTGGGAACGCACTCGCTCCGCTCGACACTTGTATCAATCTAAGCCTATTTTTGATGTTGGCGAAAGAACGCCAAGGTATCATCCCAGAGTTGCAATGCCGCTAAAGGCCGGTAGTCTGGCAAAAGGAATGGGAGGCCTTTTGATAAACCCAATATTGAAACCGTTTTTTGGCACATTCCAACCGCTCTTTAAGAGCCTCGACATCATCATTTAGGCCTCGAATAGCGGACAGTGGAGATTGTCTTCGGGACCGTATGATTACTTTTGTGGGTGTCGCGCGGAGAATAAAGCCCATCTATGGCATCGATTTCGCTGCTGAACGAAGCGAAGAGCAAGGGCGTATCCTATCCACCGCCGTTAGGCACTGAACGAATGAATCGGGCACACTTTTCAAGTTCCGGACTATTTCCTGGTCCGACACAGCAAACACCTCTTGAACATTGCCAATATTCGGAGTGCCCATGCGGGAATAGAGGTTCGGTGCCAATGCCATATAGCTTTGATTCGTCAAACGGCTCGCAACATCATGGATGTGTTCGACAGGGCCAAAATCTTCGTGAATTATGATAATCCCCGGGGCGGCGACCTATTCGGCCCAGCCTAGCGGGTTTTTTGTTGGTTCCTTGGGCCTCGATATCGCGCCTTACGGTGTCCAAGGATGTCCCCCGACACTTCCGACGTAATACAAAAGCACGGTTTCTAGTAACACTCGCGAGATGATCGGCAAACGGGTTGCGCATACGACGGAGAACGAACCGACTGGCAACGATTGATCCTTGGGGAGATGTTTAAGGCAGGAACCTCCGGGAGCGACCCCGGAAACCCGGCGTAGGTCCTCGCGTATATTGCGTGGACGTAGGCGGGGGGAGAGTTCATTAGATTTGGCATTAATGTTACTGAGACTTGTTCTGGAAATGATCTCTCCTGGGATCATAGAAATGTCATTTACCATGGGGCCAGAAATTTCGGATTCTCTTAGGAGTGGCAGTGTCGTGTGTAGCCAAGATATTGGATTCCCTAACGCATCTTACGGTGATATGATGGACTATGTCTAAACTAGGATGATTTAATCAACCGTCGACGTTATGAATGTGAGGGAATGTTAGAAAGAAGGACCTGAAATGTTGGCCAAACGGCAAACAATGAATCACACGGTGCATTGGGCCGGGCTGAAGTCATGGGCTTGGATACTTAGTTTGGCCGTGATTGTGCTGATGGCACTTGGAATTTGGCTGACATATCCGATGGGACATTTTAACCCCAGCCGCCGAGGACTAATCCGAGTGTCGATGCACGGATGGGGCGTCACGGTGTCTGACGCTTCGTTCACTTATGACCACAAGACAATTAATTTGATCAATAAGGGTAACGAGTGGTATCCGAATGGCACGGTTCCTTCTGGTGTATCGGGGGTCGTGAATGCAAACATTCAAGGATTGCCGATCTTGAACTGGATCCCAGGGGAAACTAAGCTTTTGACCATGGTGGTGGCTACTCCCCCTATCCCCGTGCTCCGGAACGAGCGAGTCAGCCGATTGCTGCAACCTAATATTGGGGTCGAATTTCGGAGCCCCGTCTCAATAGTGCGGTACAAATTTCATGGTCGAACCAAAACCGAGGTTTTGGCGGTGCCGGCCACACGGGTTAACTTGCCCATGCCGTTAAGTGGTCCCGGGGCTGTTGGGAAGGTCGTCCTACAGGCAGGTGCCAGAAGTTGGGAAGCCATGAGCGGGTGGCAAACCGTGCGCTGGAATACGGTTCCTTTCCTAAGCGCTGTGGCAACACCACAAACACAGATCGCTCCTACCTCTGCCCTTACGGTTCGGTTTAGTCAATCCGTGGATCAGCCGCACTTGCATAATTGGGTGATCAGCCCCAAGACTCCTGGATCGTGGACACGGGTTAATTCCAGCACATTTACCTTTACGCCGTCTAATGCTATGGGTTTTGGCCCCGGTGCATTAGTGTCGGTAAGCATTCCCTCTGGCTCCAGCGGACCTCAAGCCAGAACAGGGTCCTATTTGTCGAAGCCCCTTAGTTTGACCTGGAGTACAGCGCCGGGGTCAGTTTTGCGATTGCAACAACTGTTGGCGGAGGAAGGCTATCTTCCCGTTAGTTGGCAGCGGTCGACGCCGTCGACCAACACTACTACCATTGCAAGTCAAGCAGCGACTGTTTACAATCCGCCATTGGGCACGTTTCAATGGAAATACCCGAACCTGCCAGCAGCCCTCAAGGCTCTTTGGATACCCGGGCAGATGACGGTGATGATTAAAGGGGCCATTATGCAATTTGAACGCGTCAACGGGATAACTGTTGACGGTAACGCGGGACCTGCAGTGTGGACCGCGTTGCTTAATGATCGAATTGCAGGACGGGTCAGTCCCGATGGATATACGTATATTTCGGTGACCGAAAATTTGCCCGAAACCATGGAACTATGGATTAATGGGAAGTTGGTGCTGTCATCAGACACTAACACCGGTATTCCTGCGACCCCGACATACCTCGGGACCTTTCCCATTTTTGAGCGGTTGGCATTTCAGATCATGCGGGGAAAAAACCCTAATGGCACGCGATATGCTGATCCAGTCTATTGGATCAATTACTTCGCAGGCGGTGATGCGGTCCACGGATTTTTGCGAGCTTCTTATGGCTTTCCGCAGAGCCTTGGTTGTGTAGAGCTGCCCTTGAACATCGCGCCGATTGTCTACCATGATGTCCATTATGGGACGTTGGTGACGGTCAATGCGCCCGGGGTGGCGCCAGCCCCAGCGCAAATTGGCGGTAGCCAACCCGGCGCTCGATCGTCCGCTTCCAGTACACCGACTAGCGCTAAAAGTTGAGATCCATGGGAAGCATCACTATTACTACCATGAACATGGCTTCAGGCAGCAGCTTCCTCTTCGGCTCCGATAGAAGTGGGTACGGCATTTGCTTGATTGGCAATTGGTGATGGAACGTGGGAGGGAATTGTCGTGGCTGACCTGGCGCATAGCACGGAATCCGCATTTGTGGGGTGCCGCATGGTGGATCTGATAATTGTCAACGGTAACCAATCGTATCATCGCGATCTTAGATGCCCGATTACCGACAAGGGATATAATAGACACAAGGGAGGTGATGAGCATCGCGGTAACAGAAGTGGGAGAGGATCTCTTTCTCGTTGATTTACGTGAGGCGGGCCGACCATTTCGCAGCTCCGCTTATATTATACGGGGTCCGGAACCTACCCTTATTGAGACCGGATCCAGCAATTGCTTTACTTATGTGGTGGATGGGCTGAAGACCTTAGGGTATTCACCCGCCGACCTTAAACATATTGTGGTGACCCATGTTCATCTCGACCATGCTGGAGGGGCAGGCCAAATGATGGAAGCCTCGCCGCATGCCATTTTGCATGCGCATCGTCGGGCAGTGCCTCATCTCATCGATCCTACTCGGCTCGAAGCTGGCTCCCGGTCGGTCTATGGAAGTGCCCTGGAGTCATTATTTGGTGCAATACTGCCCGTGCCTCCAGATCGTGTGCAAGTTCAGCAAGATAGTTCCGTATTGGATTTAGGCCATGGCCGTCACCTGACATTTTATGACACACCGGGCCATGCCAAGCATCATAGTTGCATATGGGACAATGTGACACGGGGAATATTCTCTGGGGACACGGTGGGAATCCGCTATCATTTTGCAGGCGTCAGCGACGACGTTATTTATGGCTTTCCCACCACAACTCCGCCGGACTTTGACCCAGACGTGATGCTGGCGTCGTTGGATCGTTTGCAAGCGATGAACCCCGATGTGATTTATCACACACATTTTGGACCGACGTCTCCTGCCCGAGAAGCGTTTGCCTTCACCAGGCGGGGAATTTTGGCGATTCAACAGATATTGGACAGATTACCCGACGATGCGACTGCGCAAATGGCTGAAGAGGAATTGAGAGCGTATTTGTCCAAAGACGTGGAGCACTCGACACATCTTGGGGTTGGTCTTTCGGATCTGGCCCTAGACATTTATTTGAATGCGCAGGGCATGATTGTGTACAAGCAAAAAAAGAAGGCAGGAAAGCTCTAAGAGAGTGGAGGTAGTGGCAATGCGTGTGATTTGCATTCCTGTCGACGATCAAGGGCGTGTAGAGCCCCGATGGGGGAAAGCTCCTAAAGTCGCGGTAGCCCAAGTGAACGATCAAGGGCAGATTGAAAATTGGGAAGTATTTGCTGTTGGTTGGGATGTCCTTCATGATCAAAATGGGGAGGGGCAGCATCATGCTCGCATTGCCCGGTTTCTGATGGATCATAAGGTCACCGATGTCGCCGCCGGACACATGGGGCCAGGAATGGAACGGATGATTCAAAGCATGCGGTTGAATCTTCATTTAGGAGCGCAAGGAGACGCTCGGGCTGTGGTCGAGCGCTTGCAGTGAGTTGTAAAGCTGAACAAGAATTGCCTGGCCTAATGGTCGGGTAATTCTTGTTGTGTTCAAAATGATGCCACTGCTTAAGTTCGATTACCCCAAACAGGCGTGACGCAACCGGGAGAAGGGAGTCAAGAGGAATGCGACATTTGGTTATTGGTGCTTCAGGCCAAGTGGGTGGGTATCTGTGGAACAAACTGAATCACGATAAGGAGGACGTCATCGGCACCTATTTTTCGCATCCGGTGAAGAATCAGGTGAAGTGTAATTTCACCGATGCTGCCCAAGTCACGAAATTAATCCAAGATAATAAACCGGATGTAGTGTGGATCCCGGCGGCGTTGCCCGATGTTGATCGCTGTGAGAGAGAGCCGGAGTTGAGCAATCTGCTCAACGTGAAAGCTCCCAGCCAGGTTGGAGAACTAGCCCGCGACAACGGCGCCAAACTCGTGTTTTTCTCTACGGACTATGTATTTGACGGAACTTCTGGTCCGTATCGGGAAACGGATGTTCCCCACCCTTTGCAGGTGTATGGACAGCATAAAGTGGAGGCGGAAAAATTTCTCCTGCAAAACGTTCCAGGTGCTCTCATTATTCGGCCTGCCTGGATCTATAGCGAAGAACCTAATCCGAGAAATTTCGTATTTCGTATTGTCGAGCAGTTAAAAAACGGACACACGGTCAGGGCTGCTACGGACCAAATCAATACCCCGACCGATAGCCGAGACTTGGGAGAGCGAGCATTGGCGGCGGTGAACCGAGGGGACTACGGAATTCGTCATATGGTCGGCCCTGACCGGTTAAGCCGTTATGATTTGGCGCTAAAAATAGCGATGACCCATGGTTTTTCGCCATCAATGGTGGAACCCATTACGACCGCATCGCTAAATCTTCCAGCTAGACGACCATTAAATGGAGGATTAGTGACCATATATACCATGGGTTCCTAAGGATGGTGCAATTTAGGTTAATATGCTTTACGGCGAGGAGTAGCTTCACTTTGAACTTCTGCGTGCCATTCTTTCAATATCCCCTTACGGTGTTGCGGTTTAGGTTGGTGTGGGAATACGAGATGGTTGCCGTTCCAACGGTTTTATCGTGATCATGGAACCCGTACTTTTCGCCCATACACCATATGCCTCTACAGATCGATGTAGATAAGGATGAAAAAATGCAATTTCCGATTCACAGCCAAAATCTTATGTGGCGATGCTGTCTTGATGACTGCAGGAAACGGCCAAAAAATTTTTTGTGGGAAAATGACGCTAAAAAATTGCATTAGTCGACAATTGTTTGGTATGACGTAGTTGCACCATATTCTGGTGACTGCTTCGACAGGATGTCGAGGAGTACTACTCAAGGAGGATGAACCATGTACATTAATACCAACGTTCCCGCATTATTTGCTGAAAACTCTCTAATAAACACGCAAAACACGTTATCCAACCTGCAAGATCAAATGTCGACCGGGTATCAGATTAACACGCCCGCGAACAATCCATCGGGCCTCGCGATTTCGAATTTGATGCAAGGCGAATTGGGTGGCATTAATTCGGCCATTAGTAACACCAGTCAAGCCACCAACCTTCTTAACACGGCTAACGGCGGCATGCAGACAGATATGCAGATCGTCCAGCAGTTGCAACAACTGGCCGTGCAAGCGTCGAACTCGACCAATAACACGCAAGATTTAACCGATATTCAAAACCAGATTAATAATCTGATGACCTCGCTGGATAATGTCGCACAAACTCTCAACTACAACAACACCGCGGTATTGAACTCTGGGCCTACGGTGTCGGGCCCTACGGCTGGCACTGTGGTCGCTGTAGCCGTTGGGGCCGACAGTGGCGCGATCCCGACGGGAAACTATACGGTATCAGTAGCATATTCTACCGCTGGCAATGGGTCTGATATCATTAGTGTGGAGAATAGCGCAGGATCGGTTGTTGCGGCGGGCACGGTTGCGAATTTGGCGAGTGTCAGTGGCACCATTAATCTTCAAGTGGTGCAGGGCCAAAATGGCAACACCGACAGCTTTTCCATTACTGTCAATCAGGCATCGGTGGTCAGTGGTGGCACGACGGGGACGTCGACCGCGTTTTCGGTAGCCGCAGGTACGCAATTGCAGTTTCAAACCGGTGCTAATCAGGGTGATGGCAACAGCATCAGTACCCAATTCGGCACCTTTACCAGTGCGACACTTGGCCTGAATAACCTGTCGGTCTTAACGGTCAATAGTGCGCAGTATGCGATTACGCAAGCACAATCTGCCCTTTCGATCTTAACCAACGCGCAAGGTGCCGTGGGGGCACAGCTCGACGAATTGAATTATGCCAGCAACAACCTCCAAACAGAATCTACAAACTTGCAAGCCTCGCAATCCAGCATCATGGATGCGAATATGGCGACGGTGACCAGTCAGTTCGCGCAGCAACAAATTTTGCTGCAGACGGGGTTGCAATCGTTGCAGGCGGCGAATTCCCTGCCGGGCATGGTCTTAAAACTGCTCGGGTAAGGGCCCATCGCGTGATCTTTAGAGCGGGTCGCGGTGACCCGCTCTAAAGTTCTAAAAGGAGGCGGGTGCTGTGAGTATTAATTGGGCGTCGATTTATTCGACGCCAATCGGATCCATTTTATCGGATTTTACTCCTCAGTCATTTACGCAATTACTCGTCGAAGGTTCACAACGGCAGTTGACCTCATTGCAAAATACGGTCACACAAGATTCCTCGCTCATCAGTGCGTGGACGACATTGCAGTCGGATGCCCAAGTGGTGAATGGCGATTTAACGTCATTGAGTTTGCCCAGCACCTTTCAGCAACTGATTGCGACATCCAGCAATCCGAGCATCATGACGGCATCTGACTCCAGTGCTCAACCGGGCACCTACAGTTTGACGGTTGATCAATTGGCGCAAGCGGAAATTGATCAAGGACAACCTCCTACCGCTATCACATCGGATAACACCGCCTTGGGCTTTTCGGGCACTTTTCAAATCTATACCGGGTCGGCTGCACCTTCGACCGATATTTCGGTTACGAGTTCGGACACTCTTCAGCAAATTGCCAATGCGATTACGGCTGCGAATACGGGAGTGACGGCTTCGACGGAGCAGTTGGCCAATGGCAACTGGACGATCGCCATTCAGGGAAATGCTACGGGTTCAGCCAACAATATTCATTATGTAGCGGTCTCCCCGTCTTCCGGCACGTCTTCTCCCTTATATCAACTGGGTTTGTGGAATACTAGTCTCAGCACGCCCACATACTTTTCCGGTGAACAATTACAGGTTGCGCAAGACGCGGCAGTCAACTTTGGCTCTACGGCCTCAACATCTAATGAGATCTCGTCTTCAACCAACACATTTACGTCACTAATACCAGGGCTAACAGTCAATGTAGCCAGTGTAGGATCCGCGACCATTACCGTAGGGCCCAACACCACGGCTATGGCGCAGTCGGTGAAACAATTTGTCGCGGACTGGAACCAGTGGGTGACCGATACCCAAAAACTTGCGGATGCGGGCACCGTGACGAGTACGGATACGGGAACAGGGGCCAACTACCACTACCAAAGCAATCCCAATCAGGTGATTTCGTCGACGCAACCGCAGGCGGTGATCAACACCATTCAAACCGTGATGGGGCAGACTTTGGGAACCGGGACGTATCAGTCACTCGCCGATATCGGTTTGACCTTTCAAGGAAACGGGCAGATCTCGGTTAATCAATCGGTATTAACCAATGCCCTAAGCAGCAAGCCGGCCGGTGTGGGTGCGCTATTTCAGCAACTCAATACCTTGTTAAACCCGGGCAGCGGAATACTTGGTCCGTTACAGGGATTCTACTCAGGCGGAAACAGCGTTACTGGCGAAGCAATAGCCTACGAGACGACACAAAAAACTCAGACTCAATCCCAGGTTACCTTGTTAAAAAATCAATTAAACGCGCAGGAGCAACAGGCTATTATCCAATATGGGCAATGGGTAAATCAGGTCGCGCGGTATTCGCAGGAAGAATCGCTGATTACCACGTTGTTCAATCAAAATACCAGTAATAACAGTACGAGTAGTGGAGGTTAATGACGGTGTATGACGAGGCGATAATCCAGTACCAAGTAGACACTATCCATACGTTATCCGAAGACGAGCTGGGTTTGATGCTCTTTGAAGCCGCGTTGCGTCATGCGCGCTACTGCCAGCGTGCTATTGATGAGGGCAGTTGGGACCTGACGGTGGTTCACGGCGGATTTGTGCAAAATGTGATGGCTGGGTTAGTGGATACCATGAATCGGGATCATCCGCAGGCAGAGCCCATGCGGCAACTGTATCTCTATTGCTGGCGTCAGGCTATTCGCGCGCAGATGGAACATCACCGAGAAGATCTCGATGCCGTGGTACAGGTATTAGAGAATCTTATCGCGGGCATTAAGGGACATCTGCGCCGGAATGCTTTGGAGGAGATTCCGCCGGCGGAGTCGATTAATTTTTCCGGATGATGCCGGGAGTGCGGAATCGAGGGTTGATGGGATGTTGCGCCAGTACTCTCGTAGCCGGTGCAGCATGGGGGGGAGAACCGGGGTAAGCGCCCCTATTGGGGAGTGACAACCGGCGGGTGACTGTGGAGAAAACCGTGAAAATACTTGTTATGTGCCGCTTCGGCAGGTGTGTTGATGCCTTCATCTTTTAGGATTAGCATTGTCCGACCTCCGGGTTATGCCCATTCGGACGCGTTTCGCGAGGTCGCCGAAACGGTGCTGTTTGGGTTAAGAAATCTGGGCTATGCCGTAGAATTATCGGAAAATCAGATCACGCATACGCCGCGCACCATCGTATTGGGGGCCCATATGCTGGATCGGGGAGCGGTGGATAATCTACCACCATCGACCATCATTTACAATTTGGAACAAATTGACCCCAAATCTGAGTGGTTGCATGGATCCCTGCTGGATTTAATCCAGCGGTACACCACCTGGGACTATAGTTCACAAAATATCGCAAGATTAACGTCTGCGGGCTGGGGGAGACAACTGGTCCACGTCCCGATTGGGTATGTGCCGCAAATGACGCGTATTGTTTCGGCACCGGTGCAAGACCTGGACGTCTTATTTTACGGATCCGTCAATGCCCGACGCCAAACTGTGCTAGATGAACTCATCGCCGCAGGGCTGCGTGTCGTCACGGGATTCGGGATATACGGACGGGAGCGCGACCAACTCATTGCCCGCGCGAAAGTCGTGCTGAATATCCACTATTACGACGCGGCTGTGCCCGAAACAGTGCGTTTATCCTACTTATTTGCGAATCGGAAGGCGGTGGTGAGCGAAACGGGCCCGCTGGAAGAAATTGGGGCCCTGGCTCATGCAGCAGTCTACGTTCCGTACGAACAGTTGACGCGGGCGTGTATCGCGTTATTGACACATGACACCTTGCGGAAACAACTCGAACAACAGGCCATTGGGGTGATGAGTCAAGTAAAAGAAGAGGCGATCTTGACTTCAGCATTGGCTCGATGAAGAAATTAATGGGGCTCGCATCAATTATCGGACTGACTGATCATCTGGGGACTGGGGGAACACTGTGGAATTCACCATTGAAGATAATGAACGAGACGTGTTGCTCCGAGAATTCGTTCAACGGCAAACCGCCTTCGGGAGGAATTGTGACGCGTGGCAGCACCGGATGGTCAGTGCAGGGAAGTCGGTGACCCTATGGTGGGACCTCGTGGCCAAAACACGGCGGATCGTGGTATGCGGGGATGATACTGGGATCCTGACGGTTGGATTGCTCATTCGTGGCCACTCGGTGGTAGGTTGTGGATCCGATGCGACTAGCCAAGAGTGGATTATGTTTCGGGCGGCGTCGGCGGGCGTGGAAAGATTATATGCTTGGGCAGAGAATGTGGAGTGCATCGCCTCTGAGAGTCAGGACTTGGTCATTATTATGGCGGCGGATCGTGCGGATCTGGGGGATCTCAGCCGACTACTAGGTCATGGGGGGATTCTATATTACCCGGCAACCCCGAAAGATTGTGCCCCTCGCATTAAGGCGAGCGCGCAAGCGTTGGGCTTGCTCATGCACGCGGTCAATGGCCATCCTGTGGTGATCAAGTCGCCTCCGATCACGATTTTGATGCCGGTGTATAATGCCTCAACAGCAACTCTGGGCGCCCTGTTTAGTGTCTTACAGACCATAGCGTCCCTTCCTGTATCGTTGCTGGTGATCAATGACGGCAGTACCGAAGCGGAACTGGCGGAGAATATTCGTACAGTGATGAAAAAACATCCCCAGGGGACCTTCGTGGACCGATCGGATAATTGGGGGTTCATTCGGACAGTCAACCAAGGTTTCACCAAAATTCCTCGACATCACGATGTGATTTTATTAAATAGCGATGTGATCGTGACTCCAGACTGGATCCCCAAGTTGTGCATGGCTGCATACAGCCAACCTCAGGTTGCCACGGCGACGCCGGTATCCAACAACGCGTCGATCTATTCGTTAGATGTAGAGCAATCGTTGCTTATGCTGTGCAACCGGGCATTGGAACACCGCGACGGTCCCCCACGGCATTATCCGGTGATCCCGACAGGCGTGGGATTTTGCCTCTACATTCGACATGAGGCTCGAGAGCTACTGGGAGGATTTGATGAAATTTATGGTGCGGGGTATGGCGAAGAAACGGATTTTTGTTTACGGGCTGTCCAAGCGGGGTTCGTCAATGTCTTAGATGACCGCACTGTCATCTTTCATCATGGGCGCCTGTCAATGGGAAACCGCGCCGACTTTGGGTGGTCTAACCGTACCAGTGAAGAAGAACTGGAAAGGCGATACCCGTGGTACCCCCATGCCGTTCAGCGGTTCCTACAAGCCGGTTTTGTGTCGGCTCTGGAACAGTTTTGGATGCCGTGGCAACGAAAAAATCGTCCCAAAGAACGCCCGCGCATTTGGATACAACTGCAAGCTCCATACCATGAACAACACATTTCAGGCACTGAACGCCATGTGTACGCGCTTATCGAGCAACTGCGGGTGTTCTATGACGTATATGCGGTGTGGGAGGCGCGCACACAGTTGGTCATCAAAGAAATTACCGCCGAAAATGCGTGGGAATATGTCCAGGCATGGGTCCCGACAATTCCGGAAGGACAATGGCAGCCGTGGCGGGCAATCGCCGTGGAACGGCTTAAGGAAGAACTCACCTCCTGGAAAATCGATTTGGTTCATGTGCAGCATACGATTCACAGTGGGTGGGAAGTGGTGGTGGCTGCGCACACCTTGGCACTGCCCGTGATTTACACGGTTCATGACTATTACGCGTTGTGCCCCGATTATAATCTGATTGGACCGGAGGGCGTTTTTTGCCAATTGCCTCCTACCGCGGCCTGTGAACAGTGCCTGGCCAGAAAACCTGCAATCCATGTGCCGTCAATTGATGAGTGGCGTCAGCAATCCCAAAGAGCACTGGAGATGGTGGATTGTGTGGTATTTCCTTTGCGGAGTTCGCGAGACCTGTTCCAGAGCCAGATGCTGATCCCCTCTGACCGCGTTATCGAACACGGGATTTCGGTGGAGACTGTGGCGGGCCCATCCGCGTGGAGTCCGAGTCTGGCAATAATCGGGTACGCCGGGGTAGCCAAAGGTCGTCCATTGTTATCCCAACTGATACCACAATTGGTGCACAGAGGATATCGGATTCATCTATTCGGCAGTGAACAAACTCACTGGCCTGCATTATCCGGGCTACCCCATGTCACATTTCATGGAATGTATCTCGGCTCCGAGGCCCTCATCGCTCAGCTAGCCGAATCGGGTGTAGCGGCAGCGGTTTTTGCATCACCCTGGCCAGAAACGTTTAATCTCACCGTCTCGGAGGCTTGGGCAGCAGGTTTGCCGATTGTGGTTGGTCCGTTGGGAGCACCGATGGCGCGTATTCGCCAACAAGGAGGCGGTATTGTGTCCGATGGATACACGGTTCAGGACTTTCTTGGCGCCATCGATCAACTGCATCATCACTATGACTCTTTACGCCAAGAAGTATGGGCGATTCAACAAACCTGGCGGGATGAACTGGATATGGCTGCTGCCTATGCTCACCTCTATGGCACCTGGATCAATAGTTCGGAGTCACGAGGCTTATGAATACGCAAGGAGAGATGACCGTCATTTTGGTGGGGACCGATCAGTTGTCGCGGATCACCGAGACACTAGGATCATTAATTGCTCAGACGGACATGCCGCTGACGGTGGTGGTGGGAGACCATGGGTCTCAAGACCACACAGGGCATGTGTTGTCCCAACTTCCGTCTCAAACACAGTTTCTGCAGATTCGAACTGAATTTTTTCCCCGATCATTGCCTCGGGCAGCGGTGATGAATCTGTTATTAAGTGCGACGACGACGCCCGTTATTGTGTTGATCCGTCGAGGAACAGAACTGACTTCGAAGTGGGCGTCGCGAATCTGGCAGGCGGTGCAAGAAGGTGCGGTAGTGATGGCTTACGGCGTTTCGGAGCTTCACCCCACCCCGAGTGCCATAGGCAGCGGAATGACGTCATCGCGTTTCGGAAGATGTTGGCCCGACATGATGGCGTTAACGCACTCTGTTTTGGAGGCCGTTGGGGGATGGGATCCCCGAGTGCCGCCCAATATCGGGCAGCGACGATGGTTGGACGCGTTGGCAGGCGGTTCGTGGCCGATTGTGACAATACCTGAAGTGGTGGCGTCTGCCACCAGTGATTCTGTGGCAGACTTAGGTGACGCAGACGATTCTGGTAGAAGCAGGCTCCCGCGGGTGCTGCCTTGGCGTCCCCGTATTGAATCCACGCGACTTGAGGCGCGGACGGCATTGGGATATCCGCGGTGGGGGGATTCGGATACGTCTTTAGTATTGGGGCTTGCGCATAAGGCGGGTGAAGTGACGCGAAAAGGCATTGATAGGGTTCTTTGGTTGGGAGATCCTGAGACCGATGAGGTGCTGCGTTGTCGGCAGTTGATCGGACGTGTGGGACGGGCCGTAGGATTTGGAGTGAAGATAGACTTGTGGGAAGAATCTTATCCCTGGGAAACCTTTCTGAGTAGGGCCGCGTCGCCGCAGAATTTGTGGATAGAATGGGATCATCCCCTGAGCCCGTTATTCGCCTACTATTTGGAGCCGTTCCAAGTTCCTGTTTTAGTTCACGAAAGCAACGGTTTAAACCGCACCAATCAAGGAGGAGTCCGGTGAAAAAAATTCTACTCGTGATTCATAGTCCGTGGTGGAAAAGTCTTGGCGGCACCGAAATTTTTGCTTCAGAATATGTGCAGCGCATGGATGGGATATTCCACATGGATTTGCTGTATCGTGACGACGTGCGTGACGTGAAAATTCGTTCTTTTTATGACAAACATGAGGGTCCTACGGCGGTCTATCCTCTTGAGCAATCTGTGACACTGAATCGCGTAGGTGCTATGGACGACAACCTTTACGACTTGTACGTAGCTATATTGCATGCATTGAAACCAGATGTTGTGCATATTCTTCACATCATGAATGTCGGTGTGGAGCTCATTTATGCAGCGGCCACCCTAAATATTCCCGTCATCTACGTGGTCGTAGATTTTTACCCTGTTTGTCCGTCGTACAATCTATTGGATGCGAACAACATCTTTTGTGAAATTCCCGACGCGCCTCTGATATGCAACAACTGCTTGGCGACGAAGCTACAGTTGGGTAATGGCCAAACGCCGGTGATTCAAATGTGGCGCGAAGAACATTTGCACGCTATAAACGAAGTGAATCAATTAGTCTTCTTGTCTGAGGATACCCGAACATGGGTGCTAAAGGCCTACCCGTCTTTGGCCGAAAAACCGTTCTCTATCATACCGTTCTATTTTCGTGCCACCGAGGCTGGACCGAAGCTGCGGGATGAAACCTCTGCGGACCGTGTAGATCTGGTAGTGGTGGGTTATCGTGCCGTACAAAAAGGCTCAGCGTTGCTAGATTGGTTAGTTCCCGATCTGATCAATCGTGGCTTGTCCGTGGCATTTTTGGGATCCGAAGCCAGTCATTGGCCATGGGACGAGTCAGTGCGCGACCATTGTAAATTCATGGGGCGGTACCCTGCGCCAGAAGTTGTGCCGCGCATGAAACAGTTGCAACCACGGGTTGCGTTGCTCTTATCGCCGTGGCCCGAAACATATATGCGTACTCTGGATGAAGTATGGCAAGCGGGGCTTCCAGCTATTGTGCTCAACATTGGGGCACCGGCAGAAAGAATTCAGTCATTGGGTGGAGGATTAATTCTTTCGAGGAGTACGGCACATCAATGGGCGAACCTTATTGACCATTTTGTGAGGGGCGCTGCCATGGATCTGCCTATACCCAATCCTCTAGGGACCCAAGAATTCGTACTTGTGAATCGCTATGTGGAACTGTATGACGAGGTAGTCCATCAGCAATGTGCATGGGCGGAACCTAACCTATCGACGTTTCTGTCGTTAATTGGCGACGTGACGGGACAACCTCCAGACCGTATTGCGCAACAAGATTTTAGGGAACGTGTGCGACCTGGGACAACCGTGGCGATGGCATGGGATCAGTACCAGGCACAGTTGGATGCAGAGATCGGACGATTTGACGAAATAAGTGATGCGTACCTATACGCTCTCATTAATACAACGCAACTGCTGGAACGGCGTAAGTGGCGCTATGGAGTTTGGCGCGTTCTGTCTCGCGCCAATTGGGCTCGTCAAAGACAGGCGGCCCTTTTAGAATATGGTTGTGGGATCGGAGTCGATGCCATATTTTTTTCACGTCAGGGCTTGACGGTACACGCCTGGGGTGCTCCCGGGCCGACTGGGGCTTTTGCCCGCAAACTTGCGGATCGCCTGCAAGCGCCTGTGAAATTTGGGACGATAGGTAGCGATCCACTTTCAGAAAACTTGTATGGGAGTGCCACGTGTTTTGAGGTTCTGGAACACGCGGGGGACCCATTGGGCGTGTTGCGAGCCATGCACAAGGCATTAATGTCGGATGGCCTTCTGTTTTTCACCGCACCCTTCAATCTTTCTGGACCGAATTTGCCTTTGCCTACTTCGGGACGGCAAAACTGGGGAGAGTCCTTGGACCGCATGGCCCCCGAGCTAGGGTTTATATCCCTTGGGAAGGTAGGACAGCGGATACATATTTGGCAAGCACAAGAGGCTGGACAGTAATAAGTGATGCCAACAAGTACATGGGGGAGAAAAATCACTGGACACTCTTAAACGAGCATATCTTAACGATGGATAGGCAATCACGCGCGGGTTTAGTCGACATGGTTTTCGGGCGAATAATCATATCCGATGGGGATTGACCTTGGTGCCCTGACGACCAGACAGGCCCCTTTGATTTGAACATAAAGCCCGCGCATTCCCCTTCCCAGGCGAAGCCGGGAGGGGGTCAAGCGGGTGGGCGGCCTCTTGGCCGCCTTTCGGGGCTTTTCTTTCGTGCCTTGGGCCTCCACATAGCGCTTCACAGTATCCAAGGAGGCCCCTCCAACACTGCCGACGTAATATGCACGGTGCCAGAAGTAGGGTT
>JAJZZP010000007.1 GCA_021797515.1 Bacillota bacterium
CGTGCCTGCTCTCCATTGACAGTACAAGACAGGGATGATTTTGTCCAGTAGGGGCGTCTATATTGAAGCGGAAAGGGGGTCAAATCCGGCAACAAATTCGTCAATTATTATCCGCGAGGAGTATAGCCAGACCAAAAACTGGAAAATAATAGGTTGAAATTTGAGGGCTCCTTATGCGCAAAAAGCGCGTCAAATTGGGTTGGAACTCGAAGAAAGTGCCTTAAGATTGCTCGATGGGGCTGCGTAACTTGCATTGTTCTCAGGCTATAGCGTATTCAACCGATTGGGGACGACTGGTCTCCAGGTATGGTACCGACAACAGAAAAGTGCACGGCGCATTCCGTGTCGGGACCTTCATGAAACCCGGATGCCAAAAATTTTTTTCAAAAATATCGGTTAGGGACTTTGTTCCGCGAATCACTAATGTTATAGTGGAATACAACAGTCGAAGTGTACCTAGGGATCCACCGGATGGCGCCGGAAGGACCGAGCGGTACAGGCTAGTACGAAGAGCTACACCGTGGGAATAAAAGACCCGCGGCAAGTTCGGCAAGTTATATGAAGTTGCAACGTGGGGCAAGGCACCCCACTTGCCTACAGGCTATGACAGGGAATAGATGTAGGAAATGGTAGCGTACAGCGACTTAGGGATGGTGGAAGCCTAAGGTTACAGCTATATCTTCTCACCCTTGAGCTTGCTTCCCGAACCCCGCTGGGGCGTAGATGAAGCCGGATGATGTCGTTATCCATCTCACGAGGCTCTCGGTAACAACGAGGGTAAATAAGGGTGGTACCACGCTGCGGCGTCCCTTTTTGGAAAAGAGGGGCTTTTTTGTTTTGCGAAAACGGGGAGGATTACACGCCATGAGCCAAACAATTCGAGTCGAGATGCAGGATGGGTTTGGAGCCATACAGCGCTTGCTGGTGCTGCTGGGTCAACGCAGTATTGCCATCGAACATCTTGCTGTACAGTTTGCGCCGCAAAACGGGTCGATTGTGGCACATTTGGGCATTGCGGGAGACGCCGACAGAGCGCACTGGGTTATGCGGCAAATATCCCGCCACAAAGATGTCATCGCTGTTTACATGTTATCCAATCGGGATGTCAATACCTGGGCTGATGTACGATTGGCTCCATTTCAAGAAATTCTTACGGAATCCAACGTAACAGTTTTAGACCGTGACCACGAAAAGGGACGTTATCGGATTATGGGCTCCGAGGTTGCAGTGAATCGGTGGGTAGATGCCCATCAAGGACAAGTTGAATCAATTTCGCAAACAGGCTTATGGCCGTCCATTAAATCGGACGAAAAAAATATACCGTCTTTAAAATCGCGAGGAGGAATCGACAGTGAACGCAAGATTGTACTACGACGACAGCGCCGATCTCGGATGGTTAGCAGGTAAAACGGTAGCCATTATAGGATACGGCAGCCAGGGGCACGCACATGCCTTAAATCTACGTGACAGTGGTGTCAAAGTCGTGGTTGGTATACGTCCTGGCGCTTCCCAGAAACGTGCCCAAGCTGAAGGATTATGGGTGACCGATGTCAAGGAGGCAGCGGAAGCCGCTGACGTCATTATGATTTTAGCTCCCGACCATGTCCAGTCTGACATTTATGCCAATGAGATACGCCCAGGACTGAAGCCGGGTAATGCACTGGCATTTGCTCACGGATTTGCTATCCGCTATGAACAAATTGTTCCGCCTTCTGATGTTGACGTCTTTATGATTGCGCCAAAAGCCCCGGGACATCTAGTACGCCGTCTTTATGTGGAGGGACAGGGGACTCCAGGGTTGTTGGCCATCCATCAAGATGCCACGGGTCATGCCGAGGAAATTGCCTTGGCTTACGGGAAAGGTATTGGTTGTACCAGGGCGGGGGTGATTCGCACTACTTTTGCCGAAGAAACCGAAACCGATTTGTTTGGTGAACAAACTGTATTGTGTGGGGGCATTACGTCGTTGATTCAGTCAGGCTTTGAAACGCTGGTGGAGGCAGGCTACCAGCCAGAAATCGCCTATTTCGAAACGTTGCACGAAATGAAGTTGATTGTTGACCTGATGTATGAAGGTGGCCCGCGTGCCATGTGGTATTCGGTATCAGACACCGCTGAATATGGAGGAATGACGGTGGGTCCCACTATTGTCACTCAAGAAACCAAGGCGAGAATGAAAGAAGTGCTGAAAGACATCCAAAATGGCACTTTTGCTGAGAATTGGATAGCCGAAAACCGCACCGGTAGAGAACGTTTCGCTCAACTGCGGGAGCAGGCGGCAAATCATCCGGTGGAAGCCGTGGGCAAAGAATTGCGCAGTATGATGTCTTGGCTAAAACCCTCAGTAGTTGATGAGGAGGTCCCCAACGGAGGAGGACGATAACTAATGAAGGAAATCGTTAAGATTTTCGATACAACGTTGCGCGATGGTGAACAATCTCCGGGTGTCGCTTTAACCGGGCAGGAAAAGTTAGCTATTGCCGAACAGTTGTCTAAACTCGGCGTTGACATAATCGAAGCGGGATTTCCGCAATCATCCCAAGGTGATTTTGACGCGGTACGCAGTATTGCCCGAAACATTGTGGGGCCGACAATCGCTGGGCTGGCTCGCTGCAATCAAGCCGACGTGGAGCGAACGGCCGAGGCGTTAGAACCTGCTCAACGGCCGAGGATTCATGTTTTTATTGCCACATCTCCCATCCATATGCGATCCAAATTGAGAATGTCTCCCGAAGAAGTGTTGGAACGAGTTGGCTCCATGGTGGCATTGGCCCGGACTTATTGCGACGATGTGGAATTTTCCGCTGAAGATGCCACTAGGTCGGAGATAGAATTTTTGTCCAAGGTGGCTCAAATTGCAGTACAAGCAGGAGCCCGCACTATTAACTTGCCAGACACCGTGGGATATACCACGCCTGCAGAATATTACGCGTTAGTGCAAGCAATACGCATGGCAGTGCCGGATCCCTCCGTAACCTTATCCGTTCATTGCCACAATGACCTTGGGTTGGCGGTGGCTAACACACTCTCCGGTATTGAGGCAGGATGCCGTCAAGTGGAAGTGGCGATTAATGGTATTGGGGAAAGAGCCGGAAACGCGGCTTTGGAGGAAGTGGTGATGGCTCTTACTGCCCGGGCCGATGTCTTGAAAGTGGGGCATCAGGTGGATACCAAAGAAATTTATCGTGGCAGTCAGATGGTGAGTCGGCTCACCGGTATGTCGATACAATTCAACAAAGCCATCGTAGGACGCAACGCTTTTCGCCATGAATCTGGAATTCATCAGGACGGTATGCTCAAGGATCGCAATACTTATGAAATCCTGTCCCCCGAGAGCATTGGACTGGGTTCCACGATTTTGGTTTTGGGCAAGCATTCCGGACGTCATGCCTTGCGTCAGCGCTTGGACGAACTGGGATTAACGGTTACTCCCGAACAACTGGATCAGATTCAACAGCGAATTAAGGTGTTAGCGGAAGAGAAAACAGCTATCAATGACCAAGATTTAGAGGCTATTTGGCAGGGCACGGTCGGTGCTGGATCTGCACTATCGGAATCGGAACTGTTGTCGTGGCAAGTGACTACGGGAACTCAGGTCAAGCCTACGGCGCATGTCGTCATTCGGGTACGCGATATGGTACGGGAAGATTCGGGCAGTGGCGACGGTCCGGTCCATGCGTTGTTCCAGGCCCTAACGCGAGCGTTCGAGCAATCCGATGTCCAGTTGAGCAATTACCAACTGGTCCCGGTATCACCAGGCGAAGGTGGGTTGGCTACGGTGCGGGTAGAAGTTTCGGCTGGCAGTCAGGATTTTTCAGGGCAGGCAACCGACAGTGATGTCTTGCGGGCTTCGGCATTTGCATTACACCAGGCGTTGAGTCGGCTGGCAGAGCATGTTACGAAAGGTGTTGTGGCATAATTTATGGGGAGCAAACAGTTGTTGGTATTGGCTGGGGATGGTATCGGACCCGAAGTTACAGGGGCTGCCTTGTCGGTACTCGACGCACTAAGTCGAACGGCCGGAACTGCCGTTGAGGTGAAAGAAGCGGCAATTGGGGGCGCTGCTATCGACCAAACCGGATCTCCCTTGCCGGAAAGCACATTGCAATTGGTGGATAAGGCACCTGCGGTACTCTTAGGTGCCGTGGGCGGACCCAAATGGGCGGGTGGCCCCCGTCCTGAGGCGGGACTTTTGAATTTGCGACGGCACATGAAATTGTGGGCAAATCTGCGGCCATTTGAGATATTACCTGGACTTGAAGATCGCTCTCCGCTAAAAAATGCGGTCGGGGTTAAAGGCCTCTTCATTCGCGAGCTTACTGGCGGCGCCTATTTTGGTGAACCTCAAGAACGCGGGGGAGAAGGCGACGAAGCCTGGGCATTGGACACTATGATTTACCATCGTTATGAGATTGAGCGCATTGTTCGCCTAGGGTTTCAATTAGCGGCGCAATCCGATGTGCCACTAACTTCCATTGACAAAGCCAATGTTTTGGAAAGTTCCCGGCTATGGCGGGAACTGGTGGTGGAACTGCACCAGGAGTTTCCTGAGGTGCCCGTGGTGCACCGGTTGGTGGATTCTGCCGCTATGGATATGGTATTACATCCGCAAGAATTTCAGGTTGTGGTGACCGAGAATCTATTTGGAGATATCTTAAGTGATTTGTCGGGCGGTTTGGTGGGTAGCCTGGGTCTCTTAGGCTCCTCTTCAGTGTCTGGAGTGCCTGGCACTCCGGGATTGTTTGAACCGGTTCATGGCTCAGCCCCAGATATTGCGGGCAAAGGAGTAGCCAATCCTATCGGCGCTATGTTGTCGTTGGCAGCCCTGATGCGCTGGTCATGGCAAGAATCAGAGTGGGCTGCACGAGTCGAATCTGGCGTCAAGGCGGTTATTGCAGACGGGCTGCGCACTCCAGACCTCGGCGGCAACGCGACAACCGAAGACGTGACGAGCGGAATCATTAAGAACTTAGGGAATTAGAAAGCAGGAGGCTGGTAAGCATGACGGGAGCAGAATTAGCATGGCAAACCTTGCGGCAATTGGGAGTGTCTGTGGTCTTTGGAGTACCTGGTGGCGCGATTTTACCTTTGGTCGATGCTATGGTGACTCACCAAGATGCCGTAAATTTCATCGTGACCCGTCATGAATCGGCAGCGATTCATGCCGCTGACGGCTATGCGCGGGTGACGGGACGCCCTAGTCTGGCGCTGGCCACCTCGGGCCCAGGAGGCACCAATGTTATTACCGGACTGGCGACCGCGATGACCGATTCGGTGCCTGTGGTTTTGTTGGTCGGTCAAGTGCCGACGACGTTAATTGGCACTGATGCGTTTCAAGAGGCGGATCTATTCGGCATGACCATGCCGGTCGTCAAACACAGTTGGCGGATTACCAAGGCCAATGATGTGGGCGTGATTTTGCGACAAGCCTATCGCCTTGCAGGAGAAGGGCGCCCGGGTCCTGTGGTAGTGGAATTTCCTAAAAACATTCAATTTGAAGAAGTGGACGGTGCGGTGATCGAAGAAAGCTTCGCCGATGATTCACAACCGCGGAAGTGGCATCCAGAACCTATTGCGTGGGCCAAAGCCAGGGCTTACCTGAAGCGTGCGAAAAGCCCGGTACTATACGTCGGTGGAGGGGTTTCAAGCAGCGGGACCGCGCCTTTGGTTGCTCAGTTGGCGGAACGTTACGACTGTCCCGTTACAACTACTTTGCTGGGGCTTGGGGCATTTCCCGCGAGACATCCACTGGCTTTGGGGATGTTGGGAATGCACGGCACATGGTATGCCAACACGGCAATGCAGGAAGCGGACCTGATCATAGCCTGTGGCGTGCGTTTTGATGATCGGGTCACAGGAAAGTTAGATGAATTTGCCCCCAAGGCTCATATCATTCACATTGAAGTGGACCCTGCCGAAGTGAATAAACTGGTCCACCCGGACGTTGTGTTGCAGGGTAATTTACAAGAAATTCTCCCCAAATTTTTGGAAATTGTTCCAGAAACTACACATTCCGGGTGGCGCGCTACCATTGCCCAATGGGTTCGCGAACACGCCCTTAGGGTGCCCTCGGCACCACCAGGCACTGTGGCCTCGGCGGAGGCACTTCAGGTCATTGCGGAGAGTCTTGATGACGAAGATGTGGTGGTGACCGAGGTAGGCCAGCATCAGATGTGGACCGCATTATTTTTACCACGCAATCTTCCGCGCCGATTTTTAACCTCAGGCGGTGCGGGGACTATGGGGTACGGATTTCCGGCCTCATTGGGAGCTAAAGTGGCGACCCCGGACCATCGAGTGGTACTCATTGCTGGAGATGGCAGTTTTCAAATGAACCTTCAAGAATTGGCCACCTTGGCGCAGTATCAAATTGGGGTCCGCATTATTGTATTTAACAACGCAGGGCATGGAATGGTTCGGCAATGGCAGGATTTGTTCCATGGACAACGCCGCCACGGAGTTCGCTTGTATAATCCAGATTTTGTCAAATTGGCCGAGGCATTTGGCATTCGGGGATTTTCGGTGAATACCGTGGAGGGATTGAAAGAAGCGCTGGTGGTCTCAGATCCAGTAGAGGGACCCGTAGTCATCGAGGTCGCGGTGCCCGAAGACGAACACGTGTATCCGATGGTACCGGCGGGCCTGTCTTTGTCGGCGGTGTTGGAAGGGTAATCAGGATTCAAGAGATCACGAGGGAGCGATAGCAATGGCAGATAGCTTGGAAAGGCAAATCTTCGTAAACGGACAACTGGTGCCTGCAGCGCAAGCCACCATCTCAGTGTTTGATCATGGATTTCTCTATGGTGACGGAATTTTCGAGGGAATCCGTGCCTATCGGGGACGTGTATTCAAATTGAAAGAACATCTTGATCGACTTTATGATTCCGCCAAAGCAATTTTGCTAGAAATTCCTTACTCCAAAGAGGAAATGACCAAGGCAGTGGTAGAAACGGTCCGAGCCAATGGATTACAGGACGCTTACATTAGATTGGTGGTATCCCGGGGGCCTGGCGATTTAGGTTTAGATCCGACGAAATGTCCTCATCCGACGGTAATTATCATTGCAGATACCATTACCCTGTACCCGGAACACGTATATCAACAAGGTATGACCTTAGCATCGGTAGCGATTCGGCGTCCCGCTACAGACGTGTTAAACCCGGCGATTAAATCGTTGAACTATCTTAATAATATTTTGGCAAAAATTGAGGCCAACCTTCGGGGATTACCTGAAGTTTTAATTTTGAACCAAGAGGGGTACGTGGTCGAAGGGACCGGAGACAATGTATTCATCGTCAAGGATGGCGCCTTGCATACACCACCGGCTTATAGCGGAATTCTTAATGGCATCACGCGCCAAGTGGTGATAAAAATTGCACGCGATTTAAAGTTGGATACGCTTGAGACGCCGATAACTTTACATGACGTCTATACTGCGGATGAATGTTTTCTCACTGGAACTGCCGCCGAAGTGATTGGTGTTGTGCAGTGTGACGGTCGAGCAATCGGATCCGGTGTTGTCGGGGCAAATACAATCCGTCTGCGGGAAGCGTTTTTCGCGTATGCAACCGCTGTAGGAACACCGGTATACAACGAAGCGGTAGTGGGGGCATGACCAGGCTCAGCACCATTTTTTATCAAGGGGAGCCAGGATCCTATAGCGAGGCCGCCATTTTACACCATTGGCCGCAGGCCAAAGCCATTGGCTTTCCTTCGTTTGGTGAAGTAGTGGATGAACTGCAAAGTGACGAATCGGCTGTCGGTTTGTTGCCGATTGAAAATGCTTATCGGGGACCGGTTTATGATGTGCTCGATCTGTTTACCGGAGCTAGTGCAGCGTTAGAGATACGGGCGGAAGTGGTCCAACCTGTGGAATTGGCGTTGTTGGCTCGACCTGGGATGGAATTGGGCGATGTGCGGGTTGTCCGCTCACATCCTCAGGCGTTGATGCAAAGCCGAGGGTTTTGGCAACCCAAAGGGTGGGAAGCAGAACCGGCTTTGGATACTGCAGGCAGTGCGCGGGAAGTGTCCGAGTCTCACCGACCTGGAGTTGCGGCTATCGCGAGCCATCGGGCTGGGGCTCTATATGGGCTAAATGTCTTGGCATCTAACATTCACGATCACGCGGATAACCGGACGCGATTTTGGCTGATTGCCCAAAAGCCGGTTGGGATTGCAGCATCGCCATTAGGACTTTACAAAACCAGCATCGTATTTGATGTTCCTAACGTGCCGGGAAGTTTAGTCCAGGTGCTTATGCACTTCAGCAAAGGGGGATTAAACCTCAACAAGGCTGAATCACGGCCTCGACCTGGTGTGCCTTTTGCGTTTCGATTTTGGATTGATGCGGCGGGGAGGCCCGAACACCTGGCGTCAGTTGTAGATCAAGCGGTACGGGAAATGGAATGGTATCGGATCCTGGGATCAGGATATTCGGTTTTAGATCAATAGATTGTGGTAGCACTATTGGAATTTTTAATATATCATTAACGGTATTAAGTGAATCACGCGTTTGCTGGGGGAGCCTAACGGCTGAGAGGCATACTGTGCCAACCCTTGGAACCTGCTCTGGGTAATGCCAGCGAAGGGAAGCAATTTTACTTTGCAGACAGCGCCGATGGCGTATCTGCAATTTTTTTGTTTAGGATGAAGGAGGCTGTAACTGCTTCAGTATTTGCTCGTAAAGAATCACAATGGATGGTATAATATTCCTAGGTGATCAACATATGGACGAGCAATTCGTGAGTATCGGCAAGGCGGCTAAGATGATTGGCATGAGCATTGAAGGCTTGCGCCATTGGGAATCGGCGGGTATTCTCGTGCCGATGCGGACCTTGACGAATCAACGACGTTATCGTGTGGCGGATTTACAGGCTTTGTTATCCGAGAGCCCTCACGTTGGTCGGGCTTCGCGCTGTATCCTGTATGCGCGTGTCTCCACCAAGAAACAGCAAGAAGCCGGGAATCTTGACCGCCAACTCGGGCGCCTGACCACGTTTGCGGGAGAACAACACTGGACGGTGGTCGCCGCCTTGACCGACGTGGCCAGTGGCCTCAATGAAAAGCGGCGGGGCCTGCATCAACTGTTGGCACTCGCTCAGCAGCACCAGGCGGACATCGTGGCAGTCGAGTACAAGGACAGACTGGCACGCTTTGGTTTCGCTTACTTGGAAACCTTTTTGCAGGCTTTCGGGGTGCGTGTGGTCATCATGGAGCATACGGCGAAGGATGACCAGCAAGAACTCGTCGACGATGTGATCGCCATCACGACATCGTTCTCGGCCCGCATTTACGGCAAGCGCGGGGGAAGAAAAATTGGGGCCACGGTACGACAAGCGATGGCCACGTTAGCCCAGGAAGGAGACTCCGTATGAAAACGACCATTTTTGGTGTGCTCCTCGATGTGAATGAAGACCAGGACACGGCACTCCGTCGCCTCATGCGCGCGTATGGGTTTATGATGCGATTTGCCTTCAAGCGGCTCAGTGAAGGTATCATTAAGGTGGGAGCGATTGACCGGCATTGTGCGAGTGAAACGGGATTACCTTTACGCTATGCCAAAGACGCGGTGCATGACGCACAAGAGCTGATCACCAGCCGCCGTCAAGCCATGCAAGACGCGCTAACCCTCTGGCAACGCCGCGCTAAGAAAACCGCCGCACGTCTTACGGCGTTGAAAAAAGATCATCCCGACTCCCGACGAATCCCGGGCTTAGAACGCAAACTGCTGCGGCAGCACGAACACGTAGCATTTTATCAGCAACACGTCACCGACGGAACGTTTCCCCCGGTGATCTTCGGCACGCGCAAACTGTTCTTAGAACGGTTCCGCACGCTCCCTGACCCGTTAGCCGAATTTCGACGACAACAGATCTGGAAAGAACGCTGGGACGAAGGGCGCAACGGGCGCCTGTCTGCTTGGGGTGATCGGACCAAAACGGGCAATCCGCTCCTGCGTATCAGCGAAGGCGCCGAGCACTGGATGCTTGAGATTTCTTTAGATACCTTAGATCCCGAGAAAAAAGGCATTCGTTATCAAAAACTCTTACTGCCGCTCTACGTGCACAGCAAAACGGGTCAGATTAACGGGCGGGATTACGAAGGCTTACTGCGCCGGGTGCTGGTGTCCGGCGATCCCTATCAAGTGGAAATTCTTCGGCGGCAAGGACGCTATCAGGTACGGATCACGGTGGAGGAAGCACCGGCTGCCCTGCAAACCTATCCGGTGAACGGGTGGGTCGGCGTGGACACCAACGTCACCTTTTTAGCTCTCTGCCATGTCCGCCCCGATGGCAATCCGCAAGGGTTTGCCACCTTCGGCGATAGCCGCCTGTACGATCCGCGAGCCACTCAACGGAATGCCATCATCGGCGACGTGACTCATCAAGCCGTGCAGTGGGCCAAAGAACGCGGAGCGGGTCTCGTCATAGAAAACTTGAAATTTATTCACGACAAGGATGTGGGTGCTAAGTTTAATCGGATGACCCACCAGTTTACCTATCGGGCGTTCTTGATGGCGTTAGCACGCCAAGCTGCCCGCGAGGGAGTCGAAGTGCGGCAGACGAAGCCTGCTTACACGTCCATGATTGGACGATTCAAGTATCAACCGCAGTATGGGATCAGCGTCCATCACGCGGCCGCGTTGGTCATTGGACGGCGTGGAGGGCTGAAGATGTGGCGGGAGAATGTGCCAAAACCCTTACGCGAATGGATGCAAGGGCAGGGAAAATGGAACGATACCTCTTATCGTAAAACGGATTGGAGTGCGTGGAATAAAATCCAGCAAGAAATCAAGGCAGTTCTGCTGAAACATCATCAATACCTCAACGCTTGGCTTGATCAGCGCCACCAGATTTACCAGCACTAAAGCACCACACCACACCATCCCTGCCGTAGTCACACGGTGAAAGACGCGGCGGGGCATCTGAATGAGGAGCCGGGTAACACCTGGGCCGAGGGCACCACCCGAAAGACAGGGGCGAGACCTGCAGTCCGTCTCTTTCGGGGATCCTGGGCGGCGAAGGAGAGCGGGCCGTCCCGCCGATTCTCCCTCAATAGTGCGAGAGCAGCCCTCCAGCGGACGAATCCTGTGAGATCCGCGCTGCCGTCAGGCAGTGACCTCGAATGACGGTTTACGAGGTTTTTTTAACCAGGAATAGCGTATGGCTAGCGAGCTGCCATCAATCGGAAAAATTTCCCCGGAGGCGTTTCATGCTCATGTCTATCCTTATTTGGGAGCACACAATACTAACATTTTGGCTGGCCCTCAGTCTGGTGTCGATATAGGCATCACCCGGATTGCTCCGGGAACGGTAATGGCCACGACGACGGATCCGGTGTTTGTTGTTCCGGATTATGGGTGGCAACGGGCGGCGTGGTTTGCCGCACATATTTTGGCCTCTGACGCTGCAACCTCGGGGCTGCCCTCGACACTCATGACAGTGGACCTCAACCTGCCATTGTCGTTAAGCACCGAAGACTTTGGAATGCTGTGGCAACACTTTGCCAAGAGTTGCGAAGATATGGGTATCAGCATCGTTTCCGGTCATACGGCTCGTTACCAGGGGTGCGACTATCCTATGATTGGGGGAGCCACGGTGATGAGCATTGGGCCTGAGGATGGTTATGTGACGGCAGGGATGGCCCGCCCGGGGGATATTTTGTTGTGCACCAAGGGTGCTGCTATAGAGACGACGGGGCTCTTTGCTGCCACATTTCCCGCCTACATCCAACGGCATCTGGGGTTGGACACCTATCAGGCTGCCAACGCCTTATTTGACAAAATGTCGGTGGTCGAAGATGCGCGGATAGCGGCCCGGGCGGGGGTGAGAGAGTATGGGGTAACAGCGATGCACGATGCGACTGAGTGTGGTGTGGTAGGGGGCGTGTATGAGATTGCCGAGGCTTCCGGAGTCGGGGTCATATTGTTGGATGATCAGATTTTAATTCGCCCTGAGGTTAGAGCAGTGACGGAACTAGTATCCATCGATCCCTTGATATCCATTAGTGAGGGCACTCTGCTATTGGCGGTTGCTCCGTATCGGACAGACGTGGTAATTCAAGCGCTTGCCGAACACGGGATAGATACTCAGATCATTGGGGAAATGACTGACATTAATCAAGGAATGTGGCGGGAGGGCAAGGGGATACGAAAACCCTTGGTGCATCCTAGAGTAGATCCTTTTTGGGAAGCATTTGGCCGCACTTTGGCCAAGGAGGCGTAGCGTGAAGAGGGTGCTCACTATCGCCGGTTCCGATTCCGGCGGTGGAGCGGGAATTCAGGCGGATTTGAAAACTTTTATGGCATTCTCCGTTTACGGTATGTCGGTGGTCACGGCGGTGACAGCACAAAATACCCGCGGAGTACAGGGTATTTACCCAATACCACCGGAAATGGTTGCGGACCAAATTAGGAGTGTGGTGAACGACATTGGGGTTGACGCGGTAAAAATCGGAATGCTATTTTCCGCCGCCATCATTGAAGTGGTGGCAACCGAACTTAAACACGTGTCCGTGCCAGTTCCCATCGTCATCGACCCGGTCATGCGGGCAAAAAATGGAGATGCTTTGCTGCTGCCCTCGGCCGAAGAAAGTTTCACCACACGACTTTTGCCCTTGGCAACGGTGGCGACGCCCAATCTTCCCGAGGCTTCTGCATTGCTGGGGTTTGAAGTCAATTCGCGGGAATCGATGATAAATGCCGCTAAATTGCTGGCATTCAGCGGACCTCCTGCAGTGTTGATTAAGGGCGGCCACTTGGAAGGCAATCTCGCAGCAGACCTTTTGTGGACAAAAGAGCACTATGAATGGTTGGAATCCCCGAAAATTGTGACCACGCATACCCACGGGACTGGATGTACATTGTCCAGTGCCATTGCGGCCTAGTTGGCGCGCGGACAGGACCTGCGTCAAGCGGTGCAGGGAGCAAAGTACTATGTAACGGAGGCTATTCGGCAGGCTCCGGGGTTGGGAGGAGGCAACGGGCCATTAAATCATCATTGGGGGCAAACGCCATGGATTTAACACTGCAGGTACTAGTGTCACCGGAGAATTTGGCACTCGGCCAAATTCCTGGTTTCTGTGCTGCTATCGCAAGGGGAGGTGCCACAGTAGTGCAGTTGCGAGCAAAAACAGACCCAACGCGGACCATGATTAGGTATGGGAAAAAATTACGGGAGGCTACGCGAAATGAGGGATTGGGGCTCATCGTCGATGATCGGGTCGATGTCGCGATGGCGGTCAAGGCTGATGGCGTACACGTGGGGCAGGATGATATGCCCGTGTCGATGGTTCGTGCCATTGCTCCTAATTTGCTAGTGGGTTTGTCGGTGTCCAATGTCGAAGAAACTTACTCTGCGCGCTTGGAGCATCCAGATTATCTTGGAGTAGGTCCCATTTTTCCGACTTTTTCTAAACTCGATGTGAGTGCTCCGACAGGAGTGGATCAATTGATCGAGATTTGTGAAATGGTGGATATACCGGTGGTGGCGATAGGAGGAATTGGAAGGTTAAATGTATCGCAGGTGTGGGGCTGTCCGATTGCGGGAATTGCCGTAATCTCTGCCGTGATGTCAGCGGAAGATAAAGAAAATGCCTGCCGCTCGCTGCGACCTGAAAACCAGGGACCAATTGGGAGGTAATCATGACCAAACTTTCATCTGTTTGGCAACAAGAAAATCAGGAAACCTGGTCCGCAATTATGGCGCATCCATGTGTCCATAAACTGGGTCGTGGTACCCTCGGTTTAGACCAAATGGGACGGTTTATTAGTCAAGATGCCCAATATTTAAATAAGTTCTCTCGTGTGCTAACAATCGCGGCGGCCAAGGCGTCTTGTTTTGATTGGAAACAAATACTAGAATTCCACAGTCAAAATGTTCTTGCGGTAGAAGACCAGTTGCATCATCGGCTGGCGCCCATATTGGAGGTTCCCATTGCCGGGAGCAAACCGCTGCCGATTACCATAGCCTATACGGATCATCTGTTGCGCATTGCGAGGTCAGGAACTTTTGCAGAAATTATTGCGGCGGTTTTGCCCTGTTATTGGACTTACCGCGAAATCGGTCGGCATTTAGGTACCCAAGAAATGCCCGACAATTCAATTTTTCGGGACTGGATTGAAACTTATCAGGATGCTGCTTATCGTCAAGCGGTGACGGAAATCTTGGAGATTGCGGATGCGCTTGAAGACAGCAAGGATTGCCATATTGCCTTTGCTCGCTCTTTACGGTATGAATACGGGTTTTGGTCACAAGCCTATGATCCCAACTACTCCTCTGGATTGCGGTAGCACCTCAGGTTGTTCCGAAACATGTCGTGTGCCGCTTGATCTTAGATTAAACTAGTGCTCATTCGGCAAATTCGTTCCCTCATTGGTGTTGAATCCCGCGGCCTTGGCTGTCAGGGGGTAGCTTTTTGCATAGCGAACCGATCCCGATCTGTCCATTCCTATTTGGAGAGAGACTATATAGAAGGGCTTTTCTTCCTTTGAGACTCCCATGGCCTGGCGGCCGCAATAGAGGATGAAACGCCCCATAGAGGAAAAGGCCGAGGCCATCACGAATACCCTTTTATGCGCTGGCGCGTCGGAGCCATGGACAACGCGACCGTTGGATCGCGATGACTCTGCGGATTCCCACCCGCTAGCCGCCCTAGCGCACTCGCATCACGATAACCAGGTGCGTCTCCACCTCTTGTCCGCCAGCGGGAGGCATTAGGCATCGGATCCTAGAGGATCTGGTTGTCTAGGCAGACGTTACTGACATAAAATACCACACCGTGCGGCGTTTGCGTCGGGCTTGGATAGGTTTACCCAGGCCGCAATTTAGGGAAGTTTCAGGGTAGCGGTTAAAGATGAAAATTCAGGGAACGGACTTCAGGAATTGAGTACTAGTGAGAGTTCCTAAAACAACGTGCAGTATCCAACGTTTCTAAATTTCTGGTTAAGAATCCAAACATCGTGACGGTAAATAGTTTTGTCGCCTAGTACTCGGGCAGCAAACATAGTACCATAGAGACGCTTATCATTGCGCAATAAATGAGGGATGGTTATGCGGATTGGAATTATCGCCCACGACACCAAAAAAGATGTCTTGGTCGATTTTGTAGTGCGTCACCAAAATCGCTTTGCTCATCATAGCTTGTGGGCAACGGGGCATACAGGTCAGCGAATTCAAGAGGAAACGGGGTTGAAGGTTAATTGCTTACTCCCAGGTCCGTTGGGGGGAGACCAGGAAATGGGCAGCCTCATAGCGGAAGGGGCAATTGATTTGTTGTTTTTCTTTCGTGATCCATTGTTTGCGCATCCTCATGAACCTGATGTCAGTGCCTTGCTGCGAGTGTCAGATGTTCGTGGGATCCCTGTCGCGACAAATTTGGCAACAGGTGAAGGGCTAGTACATTTATTATTGGGTTGACAAAGAAATCCACCTCGAAAAATTGATCTGGATCCAAGAGCATCAAGGAAAAAACCTCCCACTGGGCCTGATCCCGGGCGGGCACCTGTCCGTTGGGGTTGTGTCCTAACGTGTCGCGCGTAGAGGGCAGGGGTTTTAACGGTTTCCTTAAATATTGTATAACTTGTCTAATGGTGTGACGTTTGGATATGAAAGGAAACTTGGGGAGTATTCGCGATGCGCCTCAATTTCTGAGCGAGACCACTATCACATTGCACCGACGGGAACGGAATCACTTGCACCGCATGCAAATGCCGCACGATTTCGTGCCCCGTGGGGTGCGTAAGCACCCTCCGGGCGGGCGAGGGAATGGTGACGGTGCTGCGCCGCGCACGCCGTTCCAT
>JAJZZP010000193.1 GCA_021797515.1 Bacillota bacterium
GCCTCCGACCGATATGACAAGATGACGGAGATGGCCGCAGGCCATCTCCGTGACCCAACATGCCTCGAACCAAAATTCCGTCAAATGGCTGAATCGCCTTCTCTAGGGGGTACCTGAATAGTTACGTCGTGGCGGCGTGACTCGTGAAATTAAAATAGGTCGTATCCTGGGCTATCAGGACGATGGGTTCCGATGCGCACCGTTCCCACGTGGACGCTTGATGGGGTTCCAGCAATTTCGCCGGCGTGACCTTCGGATTATCGAAAAATCGGTAACCCGCTTTCAGACCGGCCCAATCACCCTCATATACACTCGCCAGCGAGAGATCCGGGTGGGCGGCCAAATCACTAGCGAGGCGTAATGCCCGCGCGGTCAACCGCGCGTCCCCCAATGAGGCGAGACCCCATTCGCGGAACACCCACGGATCGATCGATTGTCTGGATTGATTCACCGCTACTACCCTATCTCAGAGATTCGACACGGAATCGCAAATCCCTTTGCTTTGGGACACTGCGCTCAAAATTTTTTTGCCGATGAGAACACCAACCCACGAATGATAACCCTGGAAAAAATTGGCGCTGAAGCCGCCAAAAACTTATGGGTAAAGATTAGAATTTAGATGGGGGGACCACTGGTCCCCCCATCTTGTAGAGTCTCGGGTTTATGGTTCGATTGCGGTCCGCCGCATGACCTCAGCTACCACTTGGTCAATAGTTAATCCCGTCGCGCTGATGACGGGGGCCTTGGTCAGCGGATCTTCGATTCCCAGAAATTTGTCGTCACTTCCTTGAACCACTACTGCTTGCGCGTCTTTCAGGGTTAGGTCCGTTAAAGGGACTACACGATACCCGGCATGGCTCAAGGCTTGAGAATATGGCGTCAATTGCTGTTCAATGGCAATCGTGGCACGAGTCATAACCCTCACCTCCAGCAGTAGTGTCTCACGCTGAACAAGGAGTCATTCTAATGGTCAGCCACAAACACGAAGCCTCCATAAACGACATGAGCAATGAAATTCTGCCCAATATCCACTTCACCATCGTGTAATCGTTTGTCAAAAGCTATATCGCGACTGCTGTGTAAGTTATCTGTAGTCTATGATTGCTCTTCTTTTTCAGAAGTTTTTGTCGCTCGGGGTTTTGAGGGTCGAAATATCACTGGGGATGCGGCAGAAGATTTCGGCATCGTGCGCTGTGCTCAGTCTAGGCGACCCACTGGAATTCGGGGTGATGGTTCGCGCACCCGTGCGCGGTTTCTCCGTTTTGGTGGGTCAACGGGAGTACGAATGGGACGGTGCCGAGACCGGGCGGCTCTATCGCGCGGGTGGTGGATTATGCCGTTCTACGAAGAAACCTGGAACGATGCCCAGGACTGTTGGGTGGTGGCGAGACGCTCCAAGACGGCGAGTTCGGCGGCAGAGAACGCCACCGTCGGCGACTGATTCGGATCGACTGTATATATCGTCATTTACGATTTCTCAAAAAAAGCGTTTGTATTCCCCAGTGGCAATTCCCAGTTAAATACGGGCTGGATTGGGAGAATACGGGCATGCTAGGCTGTTGTTTAAAGGCCAAAAGCGGGTCTGTCCATTTTTGATTCCGTTTCTGCCATTTGATCTGCGCATCGGTCCATCAAGAGCGGGAGGCCGGCTCGGTCCCGTGCCGAGAATGCCTCTTTTGAGAAAAACATTGATTGTATAGCACTGATATGCAATCGATAAAGATAGCTAGACACGGCCGAATTCTTATACGAAAAATCTCTTAGATCCTACGTCTATAGTTCTTTTCACTACCTACACAATTGTATCCAAAAATGGTAGCGATCTGCGGATGTATATAATTGAATACCGAGCATCGTAAACGGGAATAGAGGGGTCCTGGTATACTCAGAGTAATTTCCTGGTTTGATGCTCATAATCACGCTGGTGCGGTATCCTCGGCGGCCAGGATAACAACAGTGAGAAAATCTAGGAGTTTAATCATGGCGTCGCTATTTTCGCGGATTGTGCAAAAAGAACTGTTTAGCTATGGAATTTTGAAAAGCGAAAAGTTTGTTGCGTTTTTAGACATCCGGCGGTTAAAGGCCGAGCATACGTTGGTGGTTCCCAAATCGAACATAATGTCCGCGCATTTCTTCCCAGGCAAAGCCGGGAAGAGGGTCAAGCGGTCGGCCTCTTGGCCGCCTTAGGGGGATTTTCTTTCGTTCTTTGGGACCTTGGCATAGCGCTTCACGGTGTTTAAGGTGTGCCGTTTGCACATTCACTTCCCCGGAACATCCTCGGGTATTTGGCGTGGACAACCCGTCAGGGCTAGGTGCCAATTGAGATGGCTGACTTGGATTCCGGCGAGGCGCTTTGGTATATGGCACAATGATTACGGGAGGTATTGTCATGATATGGGATACACCTTTGACGAGAATTTTTCACATTCGCTATCCGATTATTCAAGGCGGGTTGGCCTATTTGGCGCGCGCCGAACTCGCCGCGGCCGTCACTGAAGCCGGAGGGCTAGGGCAGATTACGGCGACCACTTTGGTTGGGCCACTTGCTTTAGAAAAAGAAATCCGCAGATTTCGTGAACTCAGTTCGGGGCCTTTTGCTGTCAATTGCGCCATTGGGCATCGGCCCATAGAGGAATTGCTAGATGTGGCAGTGGCAGAAGGTGTCCCGGCCATTTCATTGACCGGTGGAAATCCGGCACCTTATGTGGAACGCGTTAAAAAAGGGGGCGCAAAACTATTGGTTTTGGTCGCGGGAGTGCGGGCCGCCCAAAAGGCAGAAAGTTTGGGAGCTGATGTCGTGATTGCGGTCGGGCAAGAAGGCGGAGGACACATTGGCCGCGATGATGTTGGAACCATGGTCCTGACCCCGCGGGTCGTAGATAGCGTGAGAATACCGGTGGTTGCTTCGGGAGGCATTGCCGACGGCAGGGGATTGATGGCGGCATTGGCTTTAGGGGCTAGCGGCATTGAAATGGGTACCCGGTTTGTGGCTACGGTGGAGAGCCCCGCCCATCCAAATTACAAGGCCGCTTTGGTTGCGGCCTCGGAACAGAATACCTGCATTATCGAGCGATCATTGGGACGTCCAGGCCGAGTGTTGCCTTCTTCTTATGTCGAACAGCTGCTGATGGATGAACAATCTGGCTTGCCTCGAGAGCAGTTGCTAGGTCGCGTGGCCGGTGATGTTAACTGCAACGCGGCCATTGGTGGAGATTTGGATCGAGGGTTTGTTTGGGGAGGCCAAGCCGTGGGATTAATTCAGGATATTCCAACGGTTCAAGAACTTGTCAACAAGATGGTTGCCGAAGCCACAGATGTCTCGGAGCATCTGGCAGGAACAAAAAATCGTGACGGAGTATCCTAAGCCATGACATCGGATGGAAAAGCGCCGGAAGCCAGGTCGACATCGCGCCCCTATATTATGGCGGGATTGATGTTGACAATGGGGTTAACAGCGATGGACGGCACCATCGTGGCTACCGCGATTCCGTCGATAGTCCATGATTTGGGAGGATTTTCTCTTTTTCCCTGGGTATTTTCGGTCTATCTGCTGGTGCAGGCCGCAATGGTGCCGATTTATGGTAAATTGGCCGACGTCTACGGCCGTAAGCCTATGTTGCTGATTGGCGCTCTGATATTCCTACTGGGGTCTATGCTGTCCGGCGTGTCGTGGAGCATGGTTTCCTTAATCGCGTTTCGCGGTTTGCAGGGGGTGGGTGCTGCCGCGATTATTCCTATTGCGACTACGGTTGTTGGTGACCTCTTTAGTATTGAAGAACGTGCCAAGATGCAGGGGTATC
Source organism: Bacillota bacterium (assembly GCA_021797515.1). Classification (GTDB taxonomy): domain Bacteria; phylum Bacillota; class Sulfobacillia; order Sulfobacillales; family Sulfobacillaceae; genus Sulfobacillus_C. Next base: position 3,801 of record JAJZZP010000193.1, read on the forward strand.
TTTCTAGCGTTTGGGGAATTTCTGCGGTGATTGGACCGGCAATCGGGGGCTTTTTAGTCCAATACGCTTCGTGGCGATGGGTGTTTTATATCAATGTCCCTATCGGCATCGCTGCATTGCTGATGATTTGGCTCTTTCTCCACGAGCAGGTAACTGCTCTTCGCCATATGATTGACTACTGGGGATCCATCTTGCTAATGATTTCGATGGCGGGGATCATTTTAGGATTGCTGGAAGGAGGGGTTGACTGGCCGTGGGTATCATGGCAAAGCGGAACGACTATCGGCGGGGGAATGGTTCTGATTGGGGTGTTCATTGGAGTAGAGGCACGGGCACCGGAGCCGGTGATTCCTCTATGGGTATTTGGTCGCCGAGTCTTAGCTATTGCCAATATTGGGAGCCTAGTGGTTGGTGTGCTGTCGATAGGACTTAGCTCATTTTTGCCTACGTTTGTCCAAGGAGTCTTGGGGCGTAGTCCATTGGTAGCAGGGTTCGCTTTGGCAACCATGTCCATAGGTTGGCCCTTGGCCTCCGCGTATTCCGGCAAACTCTATTTAAAATTTGGATTTCGCACCACGGCGTTAATTGGTGCAGTTTTATGCACCCTATCCGGGGCGGGATTTTCCGACTTGTCGTTGCATGCGACCGTATGGATGGTCGCGCTTATGAGTTTTGTCATGGGGTCTGGCTTGGGACTATTGTCGACATCGTTAATAGTGGCAGTGCAGTCTTTGGTGGGTTGGAACCGACGGGGAGTGGTAACAGGCAGCAATATGTTTACCCGTATGGTTGGCAGCACCTTAGGAGTAGCGGTGTTCGGAAGCATGGTTAATGCAACATTGGTGCACTGGTTCCGTCATACCCCCGCATCCATTGCCGGCAAGTTGCCGAAGGGGATTAATGCGTCTTCGATGATTGCGGGTACATCCACGGCAAAGGTTCAGCCCCAAGCATTGCACTTCGTCCAACAAGGGCTATATCTTGGCATCCATCGGGTATTTTTGGCGCTGCTTTTTTCGGGAGTCGTGGTATTGCTTGTGGAATTGGTGTTTCCGAGAAAACCCTTACCTTTGGAGGACTTACCCTAATACAGAGGGCTCGAACAGTTTCCTTAAACATTGTATACACTTATACAATAATGTGTAAAATGTGAATATGGATCGTAAATTGGTGAGCATTCACGAAGCAGCTCAATTTTTGGGGGTCACCCCGACGACGTTGCGTCGATGGGAACGCGAGGGACGGCTCTTACCGGATGCACGAACTCGGGGCGGGGATCGGCGCTATGATCTGAGTCGCTTGGGGGCCGCATCTCCCGGCTCGGACAAGCCTGACCGCAAAACCGTGGCTTATGCGCGCGTGTCGAGTCATGACCAGAAAGATGACCTCGACCGGCAAAAGCAAGTGCTAGAGCTCTATTGTGCCCGTCAAGGCTGGACCTTCGAGGTCGTGGCGGATCTCGGGTCGGGGATGAACTATCATAAAAATGGCCTGAAACGCCTCCTCAATGACATCCTGGCCGACCGGGTCGATCGGCTGGTCGTGACGCACAAAGATCGGCTCTTACGCTTTGGCGCAGAAGTCGTCTTTGCGATTTGCGAAGCCAAGCAGGTGGAGGTGGTAATTCTCAATCAAGGCGAAGACACGACCTTTGAGGAAGACCTCGCACAGGATCTCCGGGAAATCATCACGGTCTTTTCGGCTCGCCTTTACGGGAGTCGCTCCCGCACGAATCAAAAATTGCTGGATGGTGTGAAACACGCCGTGGAGGAGTCGTCGTCATGATTGAGGCCCATAAAATTGCCCTTGATCCCAACGATAGACAAGAGACGTATTTCCGCAAGGTGGCGGGAACCGCACGATTTGCTTATAATTGGGCTGGATTAATGACAGCAGCAGTATGCCGCGTGGAAAGCCGATCCTACATTGCCCAAACCGTCAGACGCCGCCTTGCGGCGTCAACTCAATGCCATCCACGGACACAAGTTTTCCTGGATGCTTGACGTGACCAAAAACGCGGTGCAGATGGCCATCATGTATTTGGGCCGCGCATTTCAGAATTTTTTTACCGGAATTGCCGAGTATCCTACGTTCAAGAAAAATGGCTGTCATGATAGCTTCACCTTGACCAATGATCAATTTATGGTCCAAAGCTCGGGTGGGTGCGGATGCACGAATCGTTACGGTTTGTCGAGAAAGTGCTGGACGGCACGATCTCCCGGACCGCCGAGCGCTGGTTTTTGAGTGTCACCGTCGAGATGCCCGATCCGACCAGTATCCATCGCGAAAGCCAAGCGGTGGTCGGGGTAGACTTGGGCATTTCGGCGTTGGCCACGCTCTCCATCGGAGAGAAGATCGTGGGGTCAAAAGCCTATGCGTCCGCCTTAAAACAGCTCCGCCGATTACAGCAACAGTTTAGTCGCCAGATGGAAACGGCCAAAGTGCACGCCGGGCTGAAGCCCGACCAGCCTATCCCCAAAGGAACGCACATCCCCTGGTCACTACGATGCTCGTGGAGCGATTTGACGTCATCGCCATCGAGGATTTGAACGTCGCCGGAATGCTTTAAAACCACAAGCTGGCTCGAGTGATTTCCGATAGGGGTTTTGGCGAATTCCGCCGTCAACTCGAATACAAGGTGGCGCAGCGAGGCAAGACGGTCATCGTGGTAAGCCGCTGGTATCCCAGTAGCAAAACGTGTTCCGTCTGTCGATACAAAATTTCGACCATGCCGCTTTCGGTGCGGGCGTGGACGTCTCCTGATTGCGGGACGCATCATCACTGTAATCTTAATGCGGCGATCAATTTACGCATCGTGGCCGAGAGTTCGATGGACGGCTGTGCATCCAGGTCTGCCTCACGGTAGCGTTGTTCGGTGACTCGCTTGGGGAACGTCCTCCGGTGGACGATCAGCCAATGGCCCTAAGAAGCCGTGACGTGATGAACCAGGAAGGTGACACCAGATTTGGTCAGTGATGATGAGAAATGGATAGGTCCATCAGAACGGAATAGGATAAAATATGTCTATGCGAAGCGATGCGGTTGTAGAGCCCATATTATTCGTGTTTACAGGGCCATCGGGTGCGGGAAAGGGCTCAGTGATGAAGGCGCTTTTGGCTCAAGACGCCCATTTGTCTAAAGTCGTGACCTATACCACAAGGGCTCCCCGAGAGGGTGAAGTGGATGGCTACGATTATCGATTTGTCACTGTCGAACAGTTTAAGGGATTGATTGAATCTGGTGCCGTATTCGAGTATGAACAAGTCTATCAAGACCACTTTTATGGGTCACCGCGTGAACTCTTTGTGCCCGACCATGATGGCATCATCGAACTCGACTACAAAGGGCGGCTAAAATACCAGGAAAGGCATCGCAGAGTGGTCTCAGTTTTTTTGTTGCCGCCATCGCTCGATGAATTAAAGAAACGGATTTTAGCGCGGTCCCAAGTGAGTAATTTGAACGCGCGGCTAAAAAACGCCGTGGAGCAGCTGCGCCACGCTAAAACTTACGATTATATAGTGAAAAATGATCGGCTAGAGGACTGTGTAAAAACCGTGGCTACCGTTATTGCTGCAGAACGGGCGCGCCGGGCGGGACAAACGGCGCTATCCAAAATGACCCATCAACTGCTGGATGCGCAGTCCCGATGAGGGTAGCGTTAGTGGCGGATGCAGGCAGTATCCACACCCAGCGATGGGTGACAGCATTGGTGGCGCGTGGTGTTGAGGTGGACTTGTTCAGCGAGCGCCGCTGGGATGGTTCCCCAGTCCCGGTTCACTATCTGCCGAAAAGCCGCCGAGGCAGGATTCAGGTACCTTTGGCGGTGTCGTTATTGCAACGCCGAATAACAAGGCTGCGCCCAGATATTGTCCACGCCCATTATGCTTCGCATTTTGGATTGTATGGGGCATTGTCCAAGGCCCGACCTCTGGTGGTTTCGGTGTGGGGAGCCGACGTCGAAGTCTTTGGCAAACACCATCCCTGGGTTAATGCTCGCGTTCTCCGTTACATCTTTAACCAGGCTCAGGCAATCACGGCCTCATCGCATTATTTAGCGTCATTAACTCAACGCTATACGTCACAACCGGTTGCGGTTATTCCTTTTGGCATTGACATCAAGAACTTTCGCCAATATCCGGAAAATCTGGTTCCCGAATTTCGATGGGTCATCAACAAAGCGCTGGATCCCGTATATGGCATCGACATTATCTTAAAGGCCTTCAGTGTCTTGGATGCTCGGGGACTCACGACGTGGCGCGGTCGCATTTTGGGGATTGGCCGGGACCATGATCGACTTGTGAAGCAAAGCGTTGCCCTGGGAGTTTCCGATCGGGTGGAGTTCCTAGGCCAAATTTCCTCTCCATCATTGCCGGAGAACTTGGCTTGGGCCGACGCCGGGCTGTATGCTTCGCATCGCGAGTCCTTTGGCGTTGCGCCATTGGAAATGATGGCGTTAGGGCGAGCTGTAGTGGCGCATCGAATTGGGGGGTTGACGGAGGTGGTGTCAGAAGGGCGTACTGGGCTATTGGTCACTAATAACGTGCCTATGGCCTGGGCCGATACCTTAGCACCGCTGGTCGCCAGCCCCGAAAAGATCCGAAAATTGGGAGAAAACGGCCCTCAGTGGGTCGCTTCACGATATAATTTTCACGACAATATTGGGCAAATGCTCGCGCTCTATCGGAAGTATGCCGGGAAAGGAGATGTCTAGATGGATATTGTGGTGATTAGCGTTGATCGGTCGGACCCGGAGAAGGTCATCGCCAATACCTCGGTGGATTTGATTCATTGCCGCATTATCATGCCTAAAGCGGTGCTCAAGAAACTTAACTATTATGTGTTTCGTCCGCAGGCATTGAAGCCGATCATTTACGCGCTTATAGAACGGCAAGCCGCACGCCATGGGGGTACTATTCCTATTGGTGGCATTATTTTGAGCGCTGACGATTTGGATGGTTTGCCCGTGAATCCAGATGATGATTAAGGGGAGAGCCGGTGGTAGTGGCTCGAATAGAAGATGAGCGGATGTTTGTTGGGATCTAACACCTGCAAATCTACTACCCTGGCCACGATTATTTGGTGGTCGCCGCCGGGATGGAATGCCTCAATCTGGCAATCAAGGTATGCCAGTGCCTCACGCAAAACCGGCAAACCTGAAGGGGCATAAAAAATGGGAAGGTGAGCAAAGGGATCCGGGGGCTGGTGGGGATTGGCGTAACGTTGACTGATTTCACCATGGTCTTCAGACAAAATGCTCACGGCAAATTGTCCTGACGACTTTAAACCCCCTAGGGTATGTGCTTTGAGGTCAACGACCACGAGCACCAATGGAGGGGCCAAGGACACCGAGGTCAGGGAATTAGCTGTCATGGCATACCACTTTTGGGTGTCACGGGTGGTAATTACTGTCACTCCGGTGGCGAATCGACTCATTACGGCGCGAAAGATATCGTGGTCCAAAAAGGTACCTCGCTTCCTAGTACTTACAGTGTAGCATGAAGAAAGTTCTCCTGAAAAGGCACGACGTTCTTTCCCTCTATGGCGTTTGTGGCCTATTGGTGATATGGTGGGGACAAGTCAGCGTAAGGGCGACGGCGGAAAGGTAGGTTAGGAATTACGCAACAATCAGTACGCACGCCAAAGACATCACGACCCTGGTGGATTTTTGGGGGGCTTGTTATGGCATTTGCCGTGGCAGCGGTTTGGACGTTTAGTCGCGGTCTTAGAACCGTCGGGATGCCGCCGCAATCGTCTTATGGGATTCCCGCGACCAAGCTGGTTCGGTATTTTGGTGACGCGGCTAAGCACCAGGACTATCAAATCACTTCAGAAACCTTGCACCGATGGCTAGCCTCGGGAAAACCGGTGACGATGATAGACGTGCGACAGCCATCGGGGATCGAAGGGTTTAACTTCGGCCATATTCTGGGGGCTCACAACATTCCTCTGCAATGGTTCGGCAGGGAATTGATGGCTACTCACAGCTATACCAAAATTGTTGCGGTCGACGGCGGGATCACGGCGCCAGTTCACTTTTTCCGGTTGCCGCGCCATACTCCGATTGTTGTCATGTGCTATGATGGCGACGGCGGAGAAATGACGCCTGCCATCTTGCGATTGCTCGGCTATCAGGCGTATGGCCTGACCGATGGCGTCTCGTCATGGAATCCGTTATTAAATGTTTGGCCGCCGCCGTCTCAGGTTACGAACTTGCCGTTGACACGAGGATTGGCGGATTCTCCTCATGTGAATGCGCCCGTCACTGGCAATGACGTGTTGGGATTTACTTGGGCATCTAAGGTAGAGAATTACTGGACAAATCTCAACCGTACTTATCCAATCGGCTACTCCCGGCCGTGGACGATTTCGCCCCAAGCATTGCTTGCTGCATTAAGCGGCAGCAATCCGCCCCAAGTTATTGATTTGCGATCCCGCTCGCAGTTCGGTCAGGGACATATTGCGGGCAGTGTAAATATCCCATTTGCTGACTTAGGCGCTAATTTGCGTTTGTTATCGTCTACACGCCAAGTGATTCTGGTGTCGCGTACCTTGCAGGAATCGGCTCAATCCTGTGCCGTGCTGCGGCTCTTGGGCTATCATGCTTACGTGCTGCAACGTGGTATCGTGACCTGGAGTAGTGTGCTTGGCACCATCCCTGCTCCTCATCACTATCCTGTGGTTGCTGGCCCTTAATGATTGGCTTTCAGTACGTAGATGGTGGAACTCAGTCCTTGGGGGGTTTGTCCTCCTAAAATCCAGATAGCGTTGCCTACCGAGGCGGTGGCAAAGCCATCTAGCGGCACGGGCAGAGACTGGCTTGGGATTACCGTATGATTTTCTATAACCCAGACTGCATTGGACAAGTGGGCCCTGGTAGAGCCACCGAGGATCCATAAGTGGTGGTCTAGCAACACGAGGGCGCCGTCTGTCAGGCCAACGGGCATTTTAGCCCAAGGCTTTGGGTTGCCATTGGTTAAGGGGATTCGATAAATGGTTGGGGAGAGGGCGCCTGATGCGGTAGTTCCGCCTGCGACATAAAGGGCACCTTGAAAAATTTGCGCCATGGGATGAACGAGTGCTATAGGCAGTTGGCGCCAAAGGGATGCTTGGCCCTGGGCAGTAATGCGGTAAATTGCTGGAGAAGCTCCCGAGACAGCAGCGCCACCCACTAAGTACGTCATATGCCCGTCGTAGACGGTGGCAAACCGGGATAACCCTTGAGGCAGGACTTTGGTTGCCACACCTCCGCTAAGTGTTTCAGCAGAAGATTGAATCGCGTCATTAGAATTGACTCCGCCAATATATACGGGATTGGCACCGAAGTTAAGCAATCCGCCATCTTGGCGGGGTTGAGCGAGGTGTCCGTTGGTTACCGCGCCATTTTCGGTGAGGGTATAGACGGTGCCATTGAGACCTGTGGTGGTAAGACCGCCCGCTAGATAAAAGACTCCGGGCCCAGTGCTGATTAAAGAAAAATTTCTTAACGGTTGGGGCAGTCCAAACGGCGTCAGGGTATAGAATGCGTCGGGATGTGGGATGATCCGCACGGCTGGTCGCGAAGGGGGGTCGGCAGGCACTGTTGGGGCAGTTTTGGGCCGTGACAGGAAACTGAAGATGGACACTACCAATATGGAGACCGCTGCAGAAAACAGGAAAAACCGGGGACGGACACGACGTCGAGTTTTCATTGGGCAGCCGGCTCCACCAGTACGATTTTATTGAGAGGAATAGCAAACGTCTGTTGACTGCTATCAACACCCAACAATTTTCCCTGCGCGATATGCCCCGATATCACGGTAATAGTTTTCGCTTTAGTCTCCTGCGGTTCTTTGAAATATACGGTAATCATTTGATTGTTGGCGATGGCGGCGTGCAATACACGTTGCACGGTGTAAACATCCATGGTGGCCAGCAGCAGCGCATCGGGCACTTCCACCGCCAAGAGTGGAGGATCCAAGGGAGTTAGATGAGACTGGTTCGTAGCGTTTGGCCCGGAGGATGCGAAGTTCGAATGCTCGGTGCCCGGAGCGTAAATAGTGGGCAGCATTGCTATCCCGGCACGGTCCAGAGCCTTTTGCACAGCCTCCAGACGAGTGTCGGCAATAATCAGATCTTGTGGAGACAGCCGTTCGAGGAATGGCTCCGACTTCCCTAAAATTTGTTCGACTTGGTGCGACTCAACGGAATCTACACTGTGAATCAATGTCGCACGGACCATGCGATGTCGGCCCAGCGCACGGTACCAATCCCTAATGTTGGCTTCAACATTACCGGGGATTTTGGTTCGCGATATTTGCGTCCACTGGCTAACGTAGTCATCGACTGAAATGCCGCGCTGGGTTGAATCGGCCACACTCTCACGATCGATGCGATACACAGCCATGCGATCCCATTTTACTGGGCTGGCATGTTGATCCACGATCCAGCGGTCACGGTATGAAGTATTAGGCGGAACTAGAACCTCGCCGGTAGGCTGAATCACCACGGCTCGTGATTCCGTCGGTTCACAGCGCTGGTGAAACGCCCAATAGGCTGCATCGGACAGCCGCAACAGGGATCCGTTTTTTTCAGTCAGCCCTAGTTCCGTGGTGAAGTTCAGAAGGGGGTCGATATTGTATACGCTCATTCCGGTCGCTTTTTGTTCTTGAACCCATGATTTCAGTTTTGCCAAATCAAGCCACTGATCAGGTTCCAAATCACCCGCCAATGTCCACAGCAATTTTTGCAGCGCCATGCCGTAATTAGTGGCTAGGAATTGTTCTATGAGACCGAAAATTTCGGCTGTGCTAAGTTGCCAGAACTTCCCAGCCGCTGGAGACACGGAAAGAAATTTGTGATTCGCGTCTGGAAATAGCAAACCTAATGCGTTGGCCGCGTAAATCGCAGATTCTACGGAATTGAGTTGACCTTTGTACCAAGTCTTCTGGCCTAGCTTGGTCACAACACGACGATAAACTTGTCCCTCTTGCGTCAATTGCAGAGGATCCCGCCGGGCGTGACTCAGCACCATGAAAAGATCATGAATTAACGACCACCACACGGGAGACTCGGAAAATTCTCTAGGGCTTGATTTAGCATGCATGATCTGCCGCAGCGCATTGCTTGGCCTGATGACCATCACTTCCAATAAGGGACCGACAAGTTCATGGGGAATCGCATAGGCCCATGACTGAGGATGGGTCTGCACTTGATAGACAATGCCCCAGTGCCCCAACTTGGTTATTAACTCATGGCGGGATGGCCCAACCATAGACACGAGAATCAGCGTATCGTTGCGACCTTGCCATGTCCATTGCAACAGTTGTTGTCTTTCTTGGTGGGTTAGTGATTTGAGCGCTTGGGCAATGTGGTCTACGCTTGCCAATCGAGCCTCCAAGAGATGAGTCTGTGATAGGTCGTCGGCGGGTTTGAGACGGAGCATTTGATACAAGTTGCCAAGGTCAGATTCTTTAAGTTTTGACACCACTCGCGACAAGGAATAGATCACGACGGAACCTCCCTAGCACGAAACGGTATCACACGGTTACTAGTCATGGGTGCACCCTTGGCATCGGCGTGGGCAATTTCATAATGGTAACCTTGCTCACACAAGAAGAGTTGACGTTTTTGAGCAAAATCTTGTTCTTTGGTGTCTTCAGACACTATCGAATAAAAAGTCGCTTGACCGCCATCGCTTTTGGGACGAAGGATGCGTCCCAGCCGTTGAGCCTCTTCCTGTCGGGAGCCAAAGGTTCCACTGATTTGGATGGCAACGTTAGCGTCAGGCAAATCAATGGCAAAGTTGGCCACTTTAGACACAATGAGCACAGGGATGCGTCCCTCGCGAAACATTTGGTACAGCCGCTCGCGTTCCGCGGTTGGCGTTTCTCCGGTAAGCAGGGGAGCGCCGATATCTTGGTGCAAAGCTTTTAACTGGGACAAATATTGCCCGATAATTAACACATGGTCGTGGGCGTGGTGGTCTAGAAGTTCGCGTACGGTACCTATTTTGCCAGGGTTTTCCGCGGCGATTCGCGCTCGTTCAGCATCCTCCGCCATTGCATAATGTTCTCGCCAGGTATCGGATAGGGAGACCCTGATTTCCTTGCATTCGGCAGTGGCGATCCACCCCTGCTGTTCAAGGTCCTTCCACGGCATATCGAAGCGTTTGGGCCCAATTAACGAAAATACGTCATCGGCGCGTCCATCTTCACGAATCAATGTCGCTGTTAGGCCCAGTCGACGCCGTGATTGCAAGCTCGCGGTCAACCGGAAAACCGGCGCTGGCAGGAGGTGGACTTCATCATAAATAATGAGGCCCCAATCATGCTGGTTTAAGGTGTCGAAGTGCGGATACCCGCTGCCTTTTTTATGACTAAGCAATTGATAGGTAGTCAGGGTGACTGGGCGCAAATCCTTAACTCGTGCGCTGTATTCACCGATAGCATCAGGATTCATGGTGGTCTTGTCGAGAATTTCATCGCGCCATTGATGGAGCGCTGCTACGGATGTGGTTAGGATTAGAGTATCGCGGCCGACATCGGCCATGGCCCCTAGTCCCACCATCGTTTTGCCGGCCCCACAAGGGAGGACGATAACTCCATTCCCCGATCCGGAAAAAGCTGTAATGGCGTGTCTCTGATAATCGCGCAAATGAAAGGGCGCACCGTGACGGGTGGTGTCCGACAGGGCGATATCGAGTGGAATGCCTTGGGCATAGCCAGCAAGATCATTCGCTGGCCAGCCGATTTTAGCCAACGCTTGCTTGATGAGTCCACGGTGTTCGGGGAGAATTTTAAAACCAGGTGACAGCACTGGCCCCAAAAACGGGACAATGGCTTTGTGATTGGAAAGTTGTCGCAATAACTGAGCATCGTCACCGGTAAGCCAAAATCCATCGCCGTCAGGGGACTTGCGAATCTGTAGGGGGCCAAAACGACGTCCTTGGTCTCTGATATAAAAACTGACCGTCTCTGGCACAGGATATTGCGAATAAGTGGTTAAACGTTGAATCATTTCATCAGGAGCAATGCCTGCCGCCACCGCATTCCAGATCGACAATGGGGTGAGGCGATAGGTATGAATGTGTTCGGGACTCTTGACTAGTTCGGTAAATCCAACAAGCGATTGGCGAGCTTCTTCAAATTTGGAGTTGTCAACTTCCAGCAGTAGCGTTAGGTCGCTTTGGACAATTAAAGGCAAGTGTTCCACAAGAACCTCCTAATGAGATGAAATGTACCGTATAAATTGTACCTTAAATTCGCGGCGATTTTCGAGCTTTATGTCATTCGTGTGGTATAAGACTGTCGACTGTGACCCTTGGAAGGAGATGTGGAGATCGAAAAGGACTGGAACATGCACGATCTCGCTGCTAACCCCGGTTGCCACTCGCAAAGCGAGAGCAAGCGTGGTTGCAACGGGACTGCATTTCGAGTCTCGCCCCAGATAGCTTGGGCACCTACAATGCGGTCGTTTTAGGGCCGTGGGGTATCGGGAAATCCAGTTTGGTGCGTCAGTTTCGCTTTTTGACCGCAGCCGTCTCTCCTATGCCACCATTCACGGTTTAAACCAAAGCAAATTCCCGGGTGACTTGAATGCCACAACATCGGCAGAACAATACCTCGCTTTGCGTAACCCTGAGTGTTTCTCTCGGGTAATATGGGTATGCTAGCGAATATTGGCGAGGCCGCAAAAGCACTGGGTGTCCATCCGGAAACACTCCGGAAACACTCCGGAGATGGGAGAAAGAGGGGAAAGTCCCGACTCCTTTGAGAACCCTGGAGGCACGCGGCGTTATGACCCGTATTTCGCACCCTGACCCAGAGGTAGACACCAAACTTTTTTGACTACCCTGACGGCACGGCGGCTAGCCGCCGTGGTTCGATTTCCAACAGCAGACATGCCAAACGCTGGACCCAGGTCAA
>JAJZZP010000115.1 GCA_021797515.1 Bacillota bacterium
GGCGTGGATTCCACAGGAATTCAGCGCCGTCACTTCGACGGGAAATTTAAGCAGAACGTATCACCTACACGGAGCACATCGCGGGCGGAAACGGTGCGAGACAAGGGGGTACCTGAATAGTTACAAGACCTTGTTGTGAATTCGCGGTGCGAAACTCAAGTGATAAGTACGTGATCAATGAGTTGACGAGTTGCATTTATGTATTGTATATAAACGTGTATAGATTTCCTTATAAACAATCGCTTGCTTGTTTATATCCATGGTAGCAAGCCCACAGCTTGTTGCAAGCTGGATGGTATGTTTTACGCAGGCGTGGTCACGACGGGAGTCCCTGCCCTGTCGCTCTCGTATTTGGGATAACGAACAAGGTGGCCATTGAATTGAAGTCCGGATTGGGATTGCGCAAGACATGATAAATGCAAAGGAGCAAAGACAACAATGCCGATATCGGGAGATGACTTGCCCAATGGTGTCGTGGTGCCTGCGTGGCCAGAGGTTATTCGAAGAGCAGCCGAATATGGACTCAAGGACGCAGTTGTCAGTCCGAGCGCGCGGCTTAGCTATCAGTCCATGGTGAGCGAAGTGTTTCGCGCACAACGTGCCTTGACCGCAATGGGGGTCCAGAGAGGGGATCGCCTCGTGGTTCTGTTGGGGAATGACTGGCCGTACCTGTCATGTTATTGGGCGGCGCTGGCGAGTGGCGTGATTTTTGTTCCGCTTAATACGCGGCTCGCACGACCGGAGGTGGTGCCAATTCTGGAGCAAATCGATCCCGCCTTGATCGTTGTGGAAGATCGTTTAATGCCGCTTATTCCCTCAGAATGGGCCGCGCGCACCGTGTCTTTAGGAGACTGGAACCAGCAGGTGGCATCGAAATCAGCCGAATACCAAGAGCCCTATCCCGTGAGTCTGGAGGATGTGGCGGTTGTCCTCTATACCTCGGGCACGACCGGTCAACCAAAAGGCGTGATGCTTACGCATCGGAATATTTCGGCCCAGTTCTTTCAGGTCATCACGAAACTGGTTGGGGTGCGACCGAGTGATCGGGTGATTTCTCTCTATCCGCTCTTTCATACTGCGCAACATGTGTTTTTGCAGGCGCCGTTGGTGGCGGGTGCCACGGTCATTATCGATGAATTTTCTCCTAAAAGGGTTCACGGTTTGGTCCAACGAGAAGCGGTGACGATTTTCTTTGGCGTGCCGTCCATGTATCATATTTTGTTACAGGATCCCACCTTTACGGCAAGCAGTTTTCCTAATATTCGCATTCTGGCCTACGGGGCCAGCATTATGCCTACCGAAACCATTCAGACCTTAAAAGCACGATTCCCTCAAGCGGAAATTTGTAATTTGTACGGTCAAACCGAGAACAGTCCCGCAGTCTGCGGGTTGGCGGATCAGTTTGCTTTAACGAAGCCGGGGTCCGTAGGACGGCCAGTACCGGGAATGAGTGTGATGGTTGTGGATGACCAGGATGAAGAGGTCGAGCCCGAGGTCGTGGGCGAGGTCGTGACGCAAGGAATTAATCTCATGAAAGGGTATTGGGGGGATTATGGTCGTACAGACGAGGTGGTGCACCACGGGTGGTATCATACGGGAGATTTAGGGTATCTCGACACGGAAGGTTTTTTGTATATAGTGGACCGGAAAAAAGACATGATCATTCGCGGCGGTCAGAATATTTACCCCGCTGAGGTCGAAAACGTCTTGTACACACATCCGGATGTGGTGGAGTGTACCGTGATTGGGGTATCCCACGCGATCTATGGGCAAGAGGTGGCTGCCGTGATAGTGGGGAGGCCCGGGGCGATGCTGACGGCTGACGGACTACAACGTTATCTGACCGACCGGATCGCCTTATACAAGATTCCGGTGCACTATCATTTTGTCGAGGCTTTGCCTCATAATGCTAACGGTAAAATTCTTAAACGCGAATTACGTGCACAGGCGGAGGCTGGAACCCTTTAGCAAACGGTGTGGCGTTACCCATGAATCCGCCGAGTTTGGCCATCGCCCGGACTGCATCCCGGAGCGTCAAGGGTTGCCCGGCCGGATCGGCTTTTCGGTGGTGGCGAGACGCTCCAAGACGGTGATTTCGGCGGGAGAGAACGCCACCGTCGGCGACTGATTCGGATCGACCCGCACCTGGTAGGTCATCCCCAGGAGCCGCCATGCGACAATGGAATACAGCGTGATCGCCCGTTCCAGCCGCTCACGGTTTTCCACGTGAAATGCAAGCGTTCAATCCGCCAGCGAGAGCTATACCAGGTCACGATGCGCTCGGCGTCTGCTGCCGTGGTCACCGCCAACGTGGTGAGGAGTAACCAGTCAATCGGCTCGACCCCGTCGGGTGGCGCGATTTCTCGCGCCAAGACCACCGTCAGGGGAGGGGCCGAGGGCGTGGTGGCGGAACGATGGGCCGGTCGCGCCATCTGCACCACGGTTGTCTGTAATGCTAACGTGGCCGCTCGTTCGGGCTGGTCCGGCTTGCTCGGCACCGTGATCGTCATGGTTCCCAGCATGGCCGCAGCCCAGAGGTGTTGTTCCGGCGGATCTTCGAGTGTCCGGTCCCACGCGGCGCGAATCAATAACTGCTGCTGGGGATTCCGCGGTGCGATAAAAAGATCATCAATATCCGATTCGCGGTCCCCCATGAGCACAGTTTGCGTGCCGTCCGGCACGTGAGCGGCAATCTGTTGCTGAATCTGGAGCCAGCGATAGCTTTCTTTCTCTTCAATCGGTCACTGCTTGCGGCGCGCGCTCTTACCCCGGGTTTCGGGATCGCGTGCCCACGCGATTTGGGCGACCAGGCCCAGCGGCACCCCGTCCGTCGTCAGAACCAAGGCGCTGTGGAGCAAGAACCCTTGCTCCGTGCCGGATCCCATCGGTCCCATGCCCGTCGTGCCGGCGTGACCTTCGGATTATCGAAGAATCGGTAGCCCGCTTTCAGACCGGCCCAATCACCCTCATAGAGACTCGCCAGCGAGCGATCCGGGTGGGCGGCTAAATCACTCGCGAGGCGTAATGCTCGCGCGGTCAACCGCGCGTCCCCCAATGAGGCGAGACCCCATTCGCGGAACACCCACGGATTGTCTGGATTGATTCACCGCTACTACCATATCTCAGAGATTCGACATGTCATCGCAAATACCTTTGCTTTGGGACACTGTGCTCAAAATTTTTTTGCCGATGAGAACACCAGCCCACGAATGATAATCCTGGACAAATTGGCGCTGAAGCCGCCAAAAACTTATGTAACCGAGAAGGATTATACGCTATTACCAAAGCTAATCATCTCGATATCTTGTAGCTATCCGGCTCGTTGATGCCACATATGGGGATCGGGTTTTTTCAGAGCACAGCAGAGGTCCAGTATCCGACCAGGATCTGGTCCAAAAAACGGGTACTCGGAATTTGGGTATAGGGGACGGATAGCGAAATATATTCTCCCACATTTTGTGTACGTGTCGAATTCATGTCATAGACGTGGAATTTCGCTTCCAGCAAAGGTATCGAGTTGGTGAAATCGGAACCCAAAACAAGATTCAGAAATCGCGATAACCATATGTTCGAACGAAAAAATGAGCAATTTTTATACGAATAATGTTACCGATGTCGCGGGTGAAATTCTGGGGCGGATTGGCCAGTGATATTATCCCCAAAAGGAAGTTCCCTATCGAGACCAAAAATTATCGCAATCACGGATACGGCAATCAAAAAGATCGTTAGTGGACGGGGCTTTACATCACAATGGTCGGCATCGCTTCAGATAACCAACTTTGGTCATCAAGGGGCGCTTGTGGAGCGGCTACAGATTCCCCGAAACGTCGTGGTCTCTGCTGGTTCCCGACCGGGTTTGCAGCGTGGTTCGTCCGCATTCTCTTTCCTAATCGATACGGATACCGACACTTTGTACGGAGTAGTGGCGGAAATGTTGCCGATGTTGGTGTGGGAAGTAAAGTTCCGTTCAGGAAACCGCAAATAGCCCAAGGGCGGCATTCCTTTCTTTTTCGATGAGAAGTGAGGTATCATGAGCCTATCATGATACTGGGTTTGGAGGATCCTCATTGAAGCAGCAAGTTATCCGGAATTTCTCTATCATCGCTCACATTGACCACGGTAAGAGCACATTGGCGGACCGGTTGATAGAACACACCGGAGCATTGACGGAGCGGGAGATGACGGATCAGATCCTGGATTCTATGGATTTGGAACGTGAGCGCGGCATCACCATTAAGGCTCAAGCAGTGCAGCTAGAATACACCTATGAAGGTCAACGATTTGAATTAAACTTAATTGACACGCCGGGTCATGTGGACTTTACCTATGAAGTCTCCAGAGCGCTGCAGGCATGCGAAGGGGCTTTGTTGGTAATTGATGCGGCCCAGGGGGTTGAAGCGCAGACCTTGGCAAATCTCTATATGGCACTGGAACATGACTTGGCGATTATTCCAGTGATTAACAAAATTGATCTGCCCAACGCAGATCCCGATCGCGTGATGGAAGAATTAGTGGAAATTGGGCTGGATGGAACCGAAGCGATTTTGGTCTCGGCCAAACAGGGAATCGGTATTGAATCAGTGTTGCAAGCGGTGGTTAACCGTGTGCCATCGCCGCAGGGAGAAGCTCAGGGGCCGCTTCGAGCCCTTATATTTGATTCCCGGTTTGACAGTTATAAAGGGGTATTGGTGTATATTCGCGTCATTGATGGCGTGCTTAAAGTAGGCGATACGATGCGTTTCGTCGCCACCGGCAAAGAGTTTCAGGTTACCGAGATCGGTGTTTTTCGTCCCCATCCGGTGGCTGTGCAGGAGCTTGGCACCGGGGAAGTAGGATTTTTTGCGGCAGCCATTAAATCAGTGCAGGATACTCGGGTAGGAGACACGGTAACCTTAGCAAATAAACCTGCACCAACGCCGCTTCCGGGGTATCGCCCTGCCCAACCGATGGTTTTTTCGGGATTGTATCCAGTGGATTCCCAAGATTATGGACGACTGCGTGAAGCATTAGAAAAACTGCAATTAAACGATGCCGCACTGACCTTTGAACCAGAGACTTCCGTTGCACTGGGATTTGGATTTCGCGCCGGATTTTTGGGACTCCTGCATTTAGATGTCATTCAGGAACGGTTGGAACGGGAGTATGGACTAGCGTTAATCACTACTGCACCCAATGTGGTGTACCAAGTCACTCTGATCAAGGGAGAGGTGCTTCGGGTTGACAATCCGGCGCTGATGCCCCCTGCAGGAGACATCTTGGAGATTTCCGAACCTGTGGTAGACGCCAGTATCATCACACCAACCGAGTATATTGGCGCGGTGATGGAACTGTGCCAAGAACGGCGCGGAACATTTAAAGATCTCAGTTACCTGGATCCCAAACGTGCCATGGTTCAATACCGTTTACCTCTGGCAGAAATCATGTATGATTTTTTTGATCAATTGAAGAGCCGCACTCGCGGCTACGCCTCGTTTGATTATCAACTAGCTGGATTGGAAGTTGCAGATTTGGTACGCATGGATATTTTGCTTAACGGGGAAATCGTAGATGCCTTGTCGGTTATTGTACACCGTGACCGTGCTTACTATCGCGGGAAGGCGTTGGCCGAGAAACTGCGCGAACTGATTCCGCGGCAACTATTTGAGGTCCCCATTCAAGCGGCGATTGGCGGTCGCGTGGTAGCTCGGGAAACCGTGCGGGCGATGCGCAAGGACGTTTTAGCCAAGTGTTATGGGGGAGATATTACTCGAAAACGCAAACTGTTGGAAAAGCAAAAAGAGGGCAAAAGACGGATGAAATCGGTTGGCAATGTAGAAATTCCTCAGGAGGCATTCATGGCCATTTTACGGGTGGACGACCCGTCGTGAACATCGAATTTGCTCCTGACGACTGGGGACTTTATGTGCACATTCCTTTTTGCCGTGCTCGTTGCACCTATTGTGATTTCAATACGGTTACCCATATGGGGGAAGATCAGCATCGACAATACCTGGGTGCGGTGGCTCGCGAGTGGCAATCCGCCAAACTGCCAACCGGCCGATTAATTTCTGTCTTCTTTGGAGGTGGCACCCCGTCCTTGGTGCACCCGTCTTTGATTGCGGGATTTCTGGGTGCGGTGAGGGATCGTATTGGGCCAATAGAAGATGTGGAAATCACCTTGGAATCTAATCCTGGAACCCTCGATCCAAACCGACTCGACGCGTTTCGACAAGCGGGGGTGAATCGGCTCTCAGTGGGCGCTCAAGCGATGCAAGAAGATCATTTAAAGGCGTTGAACCGGATTCATGGTGTGGAGGATATCTACTCGGCCGTGGAGTTTGCTCGTCAGGCTAAATTTAGCAATCTCAACCTAGACGCTATTTATGGTCTGCCTAACCAAACCCTGAATCAATGGCAAGAAACCTTGAGCAAATTAATTGAGTTAGGTCCGGAGCACTTTTCGTTGTACCATCTCCAAGTGGAAGAAGGGACTTCGATGGCAATTGGGGTGGCACAAGGGGGGCTTCACTTGCCCCAAGAGGATATCGTAGCCGATATGGCAGATTTAGCCTTGACGATGTTGAACGCAGCCGGTTATGAACCATATGAGATCTCCAATTGGGCGCGCTCAGGGCACGAATCTCTCCACAATCAGCTGTATTGGACGATGAACAGCTATATTGGATTAGGAGCCGGGGCCCACTCGTTTCACAATAATCGGCGTTGGTGGAACTTTCGTGGGGTGAGACGGTACATGATGATGCAAGGAGCCGGGGAATCGACGGTCGAAGGCGAGGAACAGCTATCCGTGTCCGAACAGATGCGGGAGTATATGTGGCTCGGTTTACGCCGGCGCGCCGGCATTTCTAAAGATGGTTTTGCAATCAAATTTCGCCGGACTGTCGAGGATGTGTTCCAGGTACCGTTGGCGAAGTTGGTGGATCTGGGGCTTGTAGTAAATGGCGAACACAGGATATGGTTAAGTCATAGGGGATGGGAAATGGCCAATTATGTGTTTCGCATTTTTTTAGACAGTGGCACAGGCTGACGGCGGATTTTGGCAAGGCGTCCATCTTGACACACAAAATACGTCGGTGCTATCGTTTTGATATAAATTAGCACTCCTGCGGCTAGAGTGCTAACTGTTATGTTGAAACGGGGGAAAACCGATGGATGCACGAAAGCGGAGAATTTTGGGCACTCTTATCGATGACTATATCGTATCGGCGGAACCCGTGGGTTCCCGAACCTTAGCTAAAAAATACGGGCTAGGCATTAGTTCCGCGACAATTCGCAATGAAATGGCGGATTTGGAAGAACTGGGATTTTTGGAACAACCGCATACCTCTGCGGGCAGAGTACCCTCGGACCGAGGTTACCGGTACTATGTAGATGAATTAATGCAGCGACCGCAAGTAGGTAGCGACACTGTTAACCGGGTGCGGATGGTGTTGGCTGCTCCGGTTCGCGAGATTGCCTGGTTTATACACCAAACAGCACAGCTGGTGTCGGATATGACGGCTTATCCGTCAGTGGTGGTGGCGCCTCCCGTGAATGACGCCCGCCTAGGCGACATTCGTGTGATGCAGTTGAATTCCGGCACCCTGTTGCTTGTGGTGGCAACAGACTCGGGTTTGGTCGAAAACCGTGCAGTGCCATTGCCTGAGGACATGAGCTTCGAGCAAGTGGTGTGGCTGGCACAGGAATTTGCGCGGGAGTTCCGTGGGATGCCAATCAAAGAATTGAAGGACCGGATTTTGGATCCGCTTGCTTCCGATGAGGAGCGATATCATGGGCTTTGGGAATCGCTTCTTGGCTGGATGTCGGATTGGCGAACCAACGATGATAGGGTGACTCTTGCCGGGTCTTTGAATATTTTAAAGTACCCCGAGTTTCGGGACGTTGGCAAAGTAGAGCGGGTATTGGGATTTTTGGAACGGGAACAAGCGGTCGAGCAATTGCTCTATGCAGCCTTGCCGCAGTCGGAGCAGGTACACGTAATCATTGGCCAGGAGTCGCCGTTTGATGCGATTTGGGACTGCAGTGTGGTGACCGCCACGTATCAATTACGGGGCCATATCGTGGGGCAGGTCTCAGTGATTGGACCTAAGCGAATGCAGTACGCTCATGTGGTCACCACATTGGAAATGGTGTCGGAAGAATTGTCTCGCGCTTTGAAGTGGGCGTAGAGCACCTAAGGAGGATACTGGAGTATGGATGCGGAATCATTTCGGGACCAATTGAAAGATGAAGGACTAGATACAGAAAAACCGAGTCCAGTCGAGGAGATCGAAGAAGGGGCTGCTGAGCCATCTGTTGTCGAAGAGTTGCCCGAAACCCACTGGGAGGAAATTGCGCAAGATCGATATGATCAGTTGGTAAGGCTCCAGGCGGATTTTGAAAATTTTCGGCGACGGATGGACCGGGAAAGGGATGAAATCAAGGCTTACGTAGTGGGGTCGCTATTGTCTGACCTGTTGCCCGTGTATGACAACTTGGAACGAGCCTTGAAATTCATGCCTGCCGATGGCGAAGCCAAATCATGGCGTGTAGGTTTGGAAATGACTCTAAACGGATTTAACGAGGCTTTGGCGCGACAAGGGGTTGAAGGTATCGAAACTGAGGGTCAAATGTTTGATCCTAGGTATCATGAGGCAGTGCAGCGTGTGGAAAGCGATCTCCCCGAAGGAATGATTGTTGAAGAGCTAATGAAGGGCTTCCGTTGGAAAGAGAGAGTACTGAGGGCTAGCATGGTTAAAGTGTCCGAGGGGCCCGAGCCTCAATAGAATTAGGGAGGGAAGTCGTTCATGGCGAAGCGGGATTATTATGAGGTGCTGGGAGTGAGCCGCGGGGCTTCCCCGGACGAAATCAAAAAACAATTTCGACGTCTTGCGGCAAAATATCACCCAGATGCCAATCCTGGCAATGGGACTGCGGAAGAGCAATTTAAAGAAGTTAATGAAGCCTACCAGGTGTTGTCGGATCCCGAGAAAAGGGCCCGATATGATCAGTTTGGGCATCAGGCTACCGGAGCCGCTGGGAACGGAGACTTTGGCTTTGGTGGGTTCGGAGATATATTTGACATGTTCTTTGGGGGTGCCACCCAGTCTCGGCGATCGGGACCCGAGCGAGGGCCGGATTTACGATATGATTTGACCGTAGAATTGGAAGATGTGGTTGAGGGCGTAGAGCGTGAAGTGCGTTTGGTTCGGGATGAGGTGTGCCCCCATTGTCATGGCAATCAGGCAGAACCGGGAACCCGACTGGAAACCTGCCCCCAATGTCGCGGGTCAGGACAGATCGAACGCGTTCGCGAGAGTTTCTTGGGCAGGATTCGGCAGGTGGAAACTTGTCCGCGGTGCCGCGGCACCGGCCGTTATGTTCCCCATCCCTGTACCCAGTGCGGCGGTCGCGGTCAGGTCCGAGCAGAAAAAAAACTCACCGTGCAAGTGCCACCGGGAGTGGACGAAGGGACGCGACTTCGGGTGAGCGGAGAAGGGGGAGCGGGACAACGGGGAGGTCCAGCTGGTGATTTGATTGTGTTTGTACATGTCAAGCAAAATGAAAAATTTAGCCGGGATGGCGATGATTTGTGGTGTGATGTTCCGGTCGGGTTTGCTCAGGCGGCACTGGGGGCCGATATTACCGTGCCCGGGCTTAAAACCGAGGAATTGCTGCACATTCCCCCGGGAACTCAGACAGGAACGGTATTTAAAATTTCCCGACAGGGGTTGCCGAGACTGGGAAACCCCGCCAGTCGGGGTGCACTCAACGTTCGGGTTAACGTGGTCGTACCCACTCATTTGAGTCACCGGGAACGAGAAATATTACACATGTGGGCTGAAATGCGGCAAGAAAATGTCTTGCCCGAAGACAAAAGCATCCTCCGAAAAGTCAAAGATGCCCTGGGCCGATAATCCAGCATCGGCCCACTATTGGGCAGTGACCATTAGGAGTTCGGACTTATTGTTATTGGAAGAAGCTCAAAACATGTTCTATGGTTTGGGCGTCAATGGGTTGGAATGGGAAGACGGCAAGCCGAGCGACATGCCGTTTGTCGATATTGCCTTAGATCCGTATCCCCCGTTTATGCGTGCGTATTTTCCTGAAGATGCGCTCTGGCCTTCTCGGCGAGACGCTATTCGTTATCGCTTCGGAGAGCTAGCCGTGATTGCCCGTGTCAACTCACAAGATTGGGAATCGAGCTGGAAAAAATACTATGTGCCGATTTATGTGGCAAACCGGGTGATCATGCCTGCTTGGTATCCTCAATCCCCCTTGTCTGAAGACCACACGATTTGGTTGGATCCGGGAATGGCCTTTGGGACCGGAACTCACGTAACCACGCAAATGTGTTTAGAACGCATCACAGCCGCTTCCTTATCTGAACAGCGGGTGATGGACCTCGGATCTGGGTCGGGAATTTTAGCGATTGCGGCGGCGAAATCTGGGGCCAAGAGCGTGGTGGCTGTCGAGCCTGATTCCGTGGCCGTAACCGCATTGAAGGGAAACTTAGAAAGAAATCACACCCTGTGCCAGATCGAAGTGGTGGAGGGCACTCTCCGCGATGTGCCGATGCAGTCGTTCGACGTTATCGTGATGAATCTTATTACTGAAATCATCACTGAGGAATGGACTCGGGTGGTTCAGTACACAAACCCGAATTCGCGAATTGTCTTATCGGGAATTGTCGAAGATCGAATTCGTGAAGTGTCGTGGGTGTTGGAAGGTACCCAATCCACGATTGTCTGGAGGGGCCAACGGGAAGGGTGGGTTGCCCTTGAGGTGAAACCATGATTCGGCTCATCTGTGATGCGGATCAGGCAAAAAACTCGGTGGTGGATTTGACCGCGGACCAATCTCATTATTTATCCCGTGTAATGCGAAGACGTCCGGGGGATAAGGTGGAAATCCAGATCCCGTCTCTAGGACTTTATTTAGGGGAAATCCGGTCTTCATTCCAGGTGCAAATGGTGCGCAAATTGCCCCAGATTGCCCCTCTGGTGGCCGAGGTGATATTATATCAGGCGCTCCTTAAGCAGGGGCGTTTTGCTGAGGTAGTGGAGCGGGCTACGGAAGCGGGGGTGTCGGAGTTTGTGCCCTTAGTTACCGACCGTGCGCTGGTACGTAGTGTATCACCGAAAAACCTTGAGCGGTGGAAGATTATTGCTCGCGAGGCGTCGGAACAAAGTCAACGCAGTCAAGTACCGTTAATTCACTCGAAAGTCTGTGCGGACTCTCTGGTCTTGCCTTCCAATGTTTGGGGATTGCTATTGGATCCCGATGGCACGCCGCTGACCTCACATCTGTACGGACTAAAATTTGAGGCAACGCCGCGAATTGCCTTGGCCGTGGGTCCCGAAGGCGGGTTCAGTGATCGTGACAGGCAGCAATTAATCCAGGCGGGAATGGCTCCAGTGTCGCTGGGACCGCAAATTTTTCGTGCGGTTAATGCAGGGGCTTTTGCCACCGTGGTGATATTAACCTTACTACAACAAGCTTAGCGGCTGGCTTCCACTTTTGGACAACAATGCTAGAGTGACAAACCCCATCGCTGGCCATCCTAGGGACATGAAAGGAGGCCACATCGGAATGGGGAAATTAATCGAATTGAAGTTTTGCGATATCTGTCATAAACCGGTGGTTAAACGCCAAGTGGCCTCCTTGACCTCGGGTTTTTTGGAAAGTACTTTGTGCAAGGAATGCGTCACAAAGTATGGTCACTTGTACCGACCCTGGTAATTGAGGTTGTAACTGCACAATATAAACGTCAAGGATGGCTTCAGATCCACAATCGCGTCGAAGAATCTCGGGCACCGATTTAGACTGAATCTCGCCATGGCTGGATCAGCGTAGATGCCAACAGCACCTTTGTAGCTCTTTGGGCGTGCAACCAGACGGCGATTGAGCGGCAAGCGGCACGGGAGTCGCCACAAGGAAAGTCAAACCAGCCTCAACACTTCGATTGACGGGTGAGTCAAGTACCACCCCCGTATGAGATCAGCGTGCATCACGCGCCCGTCGTGGTGATCGGTGGGGCGGACTGAAAACTCGCCGGGAGACAGGGCCGTGAGCAATGGAATACCCGGGGTTAACGGGAAAATGAGTGGAGTGCCTGGGCTAGAATTAACCGCGTGACGACAAAGACGCTGCAAACTCAACATCAGTCTGTGAGTGTGTCGCAAGAGGCTATTCTCTGAATGATCGGCTTTTGCGTATCCCCGCCGCCACCACCACGTGGCGAAAGGCCGAGGGTACCACCGAATGGACACTAGGGCCACCCGTTCTCTCCTCCATGCGGGCTTCGGTGGTGGGCGAGGGAAACGCGTCCTCGCTTAATGGGAAGAAGGCCATCTCTTGAGCAGACGAATCCTGTGAGGACTGCCGATTCCTAAAGGAATCAGGGGCAGTTATGGTAGGTTCTTCTAACCAGGTAGCCTGAACCCGGCGTTTGACACAGTTTCCCGAAGCCTCGTATAATAGAGGGAAGGTTACCCCGACCCGTTCGGGTGGAGGGGAGGGAGACAATGTCAGAAGTCAAAGTCGGCAAGAATGAGAGCTTGGAAAGCGCACTCCGGCGCTTCAAGCGTCAAATTCAAAAGGCTGGGGTGCTCGCGGAGGCCCGACGCCATGAGCACTATGAAAAACCCAGTGTGCGACGCAAGAAAAAATCTGAGGCCGCAAGGAAAAAACGCGTTAAGTAAGGAGGTCCCTAGTGTCTCTCCGGGAACAACTCAACGAAGACCTCAAGACAGCAATGCGGGCTAAAGACCAAGCCCGCCTTGCTGTTATCAGGGGAATTAAAGCAGCTATACTGGCGGCCGAAACCCGCAGCGAACGGATTACCCTAGATGATGACGGTATATTGCAAGTCATTGCAAAGGAATTAAAAGAACGCCGTGATGCGCTACCGGATTTCGAACGTAGTGGAAGACAAGACTTGGTTGACAAGTTGCACCATGAAATGGAATTGTTGTCACAATATTTGCCGGCGCCATTGACAAGCGACGAGTTGCGGGTACTTGTAAACGAAGCCGTTCAGTCGGTCGGGGCTACCGGGCCTAAAGACATGGGAAAAGTGATGGCATGGCTTACCCCCAAAACTCGGGGGCGTGCTGATGGTCGGGAAGTATCAGCGTTGGTTAAGGAACAATTGGCGTTGTTGGCGTAGCATGACGAAAATCTTATTGACCTGTAGCCTGTTGCTATTGCTTACCGGATGTGGAGCCCATAGTATCCCGTCGGCAGATCTGTTGGCACTATATACTACTCCGACGACGGTTGGATCAGAATGGTTGTGGGCACGTCGGTTTTCCCCGGGCGGAAATCCTTTGGGGTCTTCCCAGCGACTAGGTGTCTTGGGGCCAGTGGCTCAGACGGAATTGGCCACGCGGGGACCGCATTTTTCAACCTTTATTACATTAGGCAGCAAAATTATCTCTTTGAGCCGAACTCAACGCATTCGTGCCGTGGCGTCAATGCCGCCAGGGTATTATGCTTTGTCGGTTCGATGGTGGTCATCAGGTCTTTTGGCGGTTGTGGAATCATATAGGGCGACGCATGCTCAAATCTGGCGCTGGAGGCATGGTAGCTGGCAGGTGTTGCGCAAATCCTTGCCCGAGGGGATCGTTACACTGATTGACGGACCCTCAGCTCAGCCCGTGGCCCTCATTGTCGATCCTCATCGAGTATACACGGTGTCGGTTTTTTCACCAGGCCTCCATTACCCGCAGTTTGATCACGGATCGCCGCAAGGAACAGCAGGTTTCGCTGGAATCAGAGAAGTGATTCCCTATGCAGCAGGTTCTCACGGGTTTGGCCAATGGATAGCACGGCCAAAAACTCAGCGAGGCAGTCGACAAGATTTTGAGTCGGTGCAACAGGCAGTGTTAGAAATGGCCCAGGGATCCCCCCTTTGGGGGGTGACGGTTCACGGCATGGTGCCATACCACGGAACCAAACCCCAATGGTCCCAAATCCGCAACTGGCCGGTTCCTATGCAAACCTCCATGGTGGTCGAAGGACGCGGCACTCCGTGGATATTGATCCTGGACGGCGCTTCTCAAGGGGTATGGTTTAATATTGGTTCGGGGAATTACGGCCCGCAGTTTGCTATCACCATGCCTTATCCTGATGTGGTTCGCGAAGTTTCCATCATTGAAGGATAGCATAGCCGACATGGGAAATTCCCCATTGCGATAAGGCCCAGGCTGCCCAAAGTGACCGGTATTGATCTTTGGATATGGACAGCACGAGATGTTTGGTGGTTAAAGATGGCAGACCTTCAGGCCAAGTAGAGAGCGGGGATGAAATTGCAGACCATGGCAAGGGAAAATGATGGGATTCATGGATTTCTCTAACATCCAGAATTGTGATTTCCGGATGGGCTTTAATGTAGGGTGCCACCTGAGCAAATGTTAAATGGGTGACATGCTCAGTACGAAGACCAGTGTGCTGAAAACCCTCGGATGACGTCACCCAGGCCCCTACAATTACAACGTGGGCCCGATTAAATTCTTCAGCTGCTTCATAGGCGATGGTGGGAGTTTCAGCAATCAGCAATGCGCGGCGCCCTGGGAGTTCTTTTTGAGCTGCCAAGAATGAGAGTTGGTAACGACCTCCGGGCAGTGAAAGGGAACCGACAATGTGACCGTGGCAATAGGATACTAAACTGCGAACATCAATAACGGCTACCCCTTGTGTAATAAACGCTTTGGCTTCACGGGCAGATACAATGTCTAATTCACTCATAGGATCTCCTTTATCGAAAGCGACTCGAGAATGGGATGCGGTGAACATCAATCGGCGGTGGATCTGAAATTTTAAACTGCGGCAGAGGGGGCAATGCCTTGGGATGGTGGCTGAAGTCGTCAAGCCACACCGTGCGTCCCAGAACTTGTCCTAATTGCATCAGTTGCCACAGCTGGTTGTCGTCAATTCCCTCCAGCCTTAAGTCGGGGAACTGTTGCGCAAGGTGTGCTGCGGCATCCCAGCCAAACGTCTCGACATCAATGCCGACAGAAATATGGGGAAATGACTGCAAAATGGTATCCAAAGCCCGGGATAGCGCCAATAGGGGGTGTCGCGGCGCATCACGAGTTAATGTGATGCGCCGCACTGTGCTGTAGCGGTAGAGGGCGTTTAGACGCGCAAGCGAGGTATCTTCAATGCCGGTAGGGCATGAAACCACCACATCGGTGACGCCCAGACGGTCCCTATTGGGCAGTTGATCTCGGTCTGCATTGACGTGGTACACATAACCGGACTGGGGTTGGGTTAACGCCAATGACGGTACTTGAACGCCGAGAGGCTGGGGACTGACAATATGTCCGCGGCCTTGATGGGCGGCTAAAAACATCTTGGCCAAAGGATCATAGAAAGGTTGCCAATGGTTTGGCAAAAATAAGGTTGGGATCCAATAAAGCGGTTTGGTCACGGCTCAATAGCCTCCAATGTGGTATAGAATCCATCAGCTCCTGCCTGTGTCAGCAAGATGCGGGCATCGTGGGAAAGGCCGCCCGGGGGCTCATTAACATAAATCGGGGTGTCGTTTAAGGTCTCTCGGGTTTCGGAAACCAAACGGCACAAAGCAAGAATGTGCATTGGTTCCAGCTCCGGTTGCAGTGCCACGGCTCGAAACACCTTCACCTCGATATGATGCCAAGAATTTGCTGCCAAAATTCTCAAATGACTTTTAATATCGGCGGCGGAAAGCCATTTCCCCGCCAATATCATGGCACTCGGCGGCAGACCCGTTTCCCAGCCTAATTGGGCGAGGTTTTCCCAGGCAGCGGATTCAATCCGATAGGGACTAAGCCGATCACGCCATGACTGCACCAGAATTTCACTGCCACCGGGTCCTAATCTAGTAGCGCCGGCCCATTTGAGCTCGGCCAGCAATTCACGCACTGGGCGCTGCTCGACCCGATGCCATTGATTGACCTCGATGGGTGAAAATGCTTGAATGGGGCCGTTAAATCCATCGGCAACGGCTCTCACCAGGCTTCGAAAATATGTAAACGGTTCACGAAATGACAACCCTCCCCGAATTTTTATTAACCCTATCGAAGTGGGCATTGTGGCTAAACGGCTCTCGGCATCTGCCAAGGGCAAGCACGAGGTGATTTTGGTATCGAACAGCACCGGAGTAAAATGGTTAAAATCACAAAAACGGCACTGCATCCAGCAGTGGCGTGTAGTCGTAATTTTGGCCACACCGGTTATCGGTGCGGGTTCTAGCGGAAAAGTTTGTGATGTCACTATTGCTTGCCCCCAAAGACAAAGTTCTCAGGAATACATTCGACACAGGTTCTCGGGTTCCCTCTTGAGTAGCAAAAATTTGTCCCATCATTGAGTGCCCAAGCCTCGCATACGATGTGAGGAAGGTTGGGTAAGACATGGGGAGGATCCGATGAATAGAGGACGGAGGACGTTGGGAAACATTGCCGAAGTGCTCGGATTGCCTCCGGAAGTATTGGTCAATGTGCCGCGGATTGAAGTGGTGGGGCGCCTCCAGCTGCGTCTGGAAAACCATTTGGGTATGGAAAAATATCAACCCCACCGCATTGTGATCCGGGTGTCCGGAGGGTACCTGTTGATTGCGGGAGAGCAATTGGTTGTCGGGTGGATTGATCACAACGAGATCTTGGTGACCGGACAAATTCAGTCCCTGTCATTTCAGGAGGGACGCGCGTGAGCGACTTCATATTTCGTCTATTTGCGGGTTGGATTAAAGTGCGGGCGGAAGGCGACGATGTGGAGTCACTGGTGACCTCCCTGGTCACCGCAGGATTTCGTCTTTGGAACCTCCAACCGGCAGAAACTGGCTACACCTTCTACACCACGTTGAGCGCGAAGTCTCGCATTCGTGAGTACACGGCCGTGCATTCTTTGGATATTCACATCCTGCAACAGGGTGGGGCACCGATTGAGTGGAATAGGTCAAGGCGTAGACCTTTTCTGTGGGTTGGGCTGGCCACGGCGGTGGGATTAATTATCTATGTAACCTCGCGCATCTGGGTAATTAATGCTCCGACCCCTGGGTTGTCGCCGGGGGCTCGCCAACAGCTTGTAACCGTGGCCGAAGATGCAGGTCTACGGATGGGAACCGTTCGCAATCAAATTAATGTGCCAAAAATTCGCGCTGCGATGGTCAAACAATTACCCCAATATTCGTGGATCGGCATCTCGCTTCATGGGATGATGGCGACCATTCAGGTAGTGCCGCTGGTGTCCCGTCCTCAACTTCATATCTATGCTCGCATTGTGGCCAGTGCCCCGGGCCAGGTGACTCGGATATTAGTCTATATGGGCGACCCCGAGGTAGTGGCGGGCGATTGGGTCAAAGCCGGACAAACGTTGATCCGAGGTGCGGTGACCGCGCCGATGCCGTTGCCGGAAGGATCGGAAAAAAAATCTGTTCAAGATACTATTGTCACTCCAGCAGAAGGGGACGTCTGGGCTAACGTAACGCATCGACTCACGGTTTTCCAACCCTTGCGGCAAACCATAAGTTATCCGACCGGACGAAAATATATCCGCCAATTCATTTGGATACAGGATGCGTCCCCATGGCAATACTGGGGTTGGCAGCCGGTACCTTTTGCCCATTATGTAGAGAAGAAGGAGATATCTCCACTGCGGTGGGAAGGTGTTAACCTTCCCGTGAAAGTACTTAAGATAGTATATAATGAAACTAACACCAAGGTCCGTCGATTAAAGTCTGGGCAGGCCGTGGCGATAGCGACAAAGCGCGCTACCAGTGAGATCTCCAGGGCAGTGGCTGCCTTGGGCCCGGTAGTACAGAAGTCTCGCCAAATTCGGCGAACTCAAAGCGGGGTGTGGGTCAGCGTGGTCTGGATTGTCAATCAGAATATCGCGATACCTAAAGATCGGAACCAATAAAGGGGGACACGGATTGCCTCTTTCCCAATGGGTGGTTACAGACAATCAGGCCTCATCGATAGTTGCCGGACGCGGCGATGAACACTTGAAAATGATAGAGCATGCGTTGTCTGTTAAGTTAACAGCACGCGGCAATGTGATTGCGATCCAGGGGTCCGACGAAGCACAGCGCGTGACTCGGGGAGTATTAGATTTGTTGGTAGAGTGGGCGGCATCCGGCCAGCCAGTTCGTCGTGACACGGTGGATACCGCGCTGTTAGCGGTGCGTGAGGGGAAAGAACGGCAATTTTTGCATCTATTAACCGAATCACTTTATACGACCACACAAGGTCGTGTCATTAAACCCAAGACACTAGGCCAGCAAACCTACGTAGAGGCAATCCGGCACAATATGCTCGTGTTTGGAATTGGACCCGCAGGAACCGGAAAGACTTATATTGCGATGGCCATGGCGGTTCAGGCGTTAAAGGCGCATGAGGTGGAACGCATTATTTTGACTCGGCCTGCAGTAGAAGCGGGGGAGAAGCTGGGGTTTTTGCCCGGAGATCTGGAAAGCAAAGTGGATCCATATTTGCGTCCACTGTACGACGCCTTGTTTGAATTCTTAGGATCGGAAATGGTGGATCGCTACCGTGAACGTCAACTCATCGAAATTGCCCCGCTCGCGTATATGCGGGGGCGGAGCTTAAACAATAGTTTTATTATTTTGGATGAAGCCCAAAATACCACGTACGAGCAGATGAAGATGTTTTTGACGCGCATCGGCTACGGATCCAAAATGGTGGTAACCGGTGATGTGACGCAAGTAGACCTAGGGCGCGGCCAACGTTCGGGACTGCACTCGGCAGCTCACATCGTCGAAGGCGTAAACGACGTGTCCGTGATACGTCTGGATTACCGGGATGTTGTCCGCCATCCTTTAGTGGCGCATATTATCGAAGCATTTCAACGGCACGAGGAGTATTTGCAGGAAGAGGAGGCCGATGAACACCATTCTGAAAGGCTCTAGGTGGTGGCGCGATTGGCGTAAGAAATCTAATGCAGACAGTACCTGGCAGGTGCGGCAACTAGCTATTGCCGCAGTGGTTTGGGTTTTTCTAACGGCAATTTTCACGACTACGTTATTTGCCCAACGCGTTGACGTAACCGTCGGTGCTTTTGCTCCTCGCAATGTGTTTGCGCCTTATGGCGTGGTAGATTGGGGAGCTACTGCCAAAGCCAGACGACAGGCAGCAGCTGCAGTTCAGGAGGTATATACCACAAACGGCGCTGTTTTGCGCAATCAGAAACAAAAAGTACTCCGCGACTTTGCGGTAATTGCGGCGTTGGCTCAAGATGATGCGGCCCCGTTGTCCCTTCGTGAAAATGCAGCAGCCCAGGCCTTGCCTATTGGCGTGCCGAATGCGATATGGGGTCAGGTGTTGTCGTTGCCTCCTACAGCGTTGGACCAGTTGCAACAGGATGCCACGGTGATTTTGGCATCGGTTTATAGCAATGGGGTGCGAGATAATGCGGTAGGGATCGGCGAAGCTAAGGGTTTTGTCTCTCAATTGGTTTCCCAGGAAGAGGATAACCCCGGATTTCGTTTGTTTTTGACTGATTTCACCCAGAGTTTGATTGTACCCAACATGTTCCCGAATCAGGCCGATACGGTGGCACGCCGACAGGTTGCGATGAACCGGGTGCCCGAAGTAAAAATTCTTAAGGGAGAACAGATCCTTCAGGCGGGGCAAGTGGTCACGGTTTCCGATATTAATGTTTTGCGCGAATTGGGGCTCTTAGATCAGGGCTTTGATCCCGGACCGATTTTGGGATCGGCATTGTTTTCTGGTGTGGCGGTGGCGTTAATGGCGGCATATTTGTGGGTGCTGAGGAGAAAACAGGCAGAGTCACAGTCGGTAGCTCTGATTACCGGTGTTGTTGTGATCGTGGCGGTGCTCGCAGCCGATACTCTATCCAGCTTGTCTGTCCTGGACTATCTCATTGTACCCACGGCAGCCATCATGGTTAGTGCTCTGGTGGATACCGGACTAGGCTTGGTTGTGGCGGGACTATTGTCTTTGGCTGTGGCCACCTTGATTGGCGCAGATTTAAATGTGGCATTGGTGTCTTTTTTTGGCGGCGTTGCCGGTGTTTTTGGAGTAGGACGCTTGTCTCAGCGCTATGATTTGATCCGAGCAGGGATTTTTGTCGGTGTGGTGAACCTCGCCACGTTGTTAGGGCTCGACGTCATGCAAGGAGCGGGCCTTCTTCAGAACCCGGTATGGCAGCAATTAATCTGGGCTCTTTTGGATGGCGTGTTTGCCGCGGTGCTGGCGATGGGATCAATTCCCCTATTGGAGGGCCCATTCGGCTTAATTACGGCTATGAAGCTAATAGAGTTGTCCAATCCTAACCAGCCGCTGTTGAGAAAATTGCAAGTGGAGGCACCGGGCACCTATTATCACAGCATTATGGTGGGGAACTTAGCAGAGGCCGGCACCGAGGCCGTGGGCGGCAATTCGCTCTTAGCGCGAGTCGGTGCCTACTATCATGATATCGGCAAGACTAAGCGCCCCTATTTTTTTGTGGACAATCAGTTCGGCGCGGAAAACCCTCATGATAAGCTGGCGGCGGAATTGTCTGCCCTTATTATTTCTTCTCATGTTCGTGATGGAATCGAACTAGCCAGGGAACATCGGGTACCGGAGGCGATTGTCAATTTCATTCGGGAACATCATGGGACCATGCTTATTAGCTTCTTTTACCAAAAGGCATTGCAGGCAGACACCGGTGACGGCGTTGTGGAAGCCGATTTCCGTTATGATGGACCTAAACCTCAGAGCAAAGAAACGGCAATAGTAATGCTGGCGGATGCCAGTGAAGCCACGACTCGGACACTCAAACACCCGACACCTCAGGCCATTGAACAGGTCGTAAGAAAGATTATCAAAGATCGACTCGGCGATGGACAGTTGGATGAATCTAACCTTACCTTAAAGGAACTGGACGTGGTGGCTAAGACCTTTACCCGCGTGCTCACGGGAGCCTTCCATCAACGGATTGAATATCCGGAACAGGTTTTAAAAGAAATGGAGAGGAGCAAGAAGCGTGGAAATATGGGTGGAAAGTCACCCCGAAACATACGGCGCATTGGAGGAAACGGCCCGCCGAGCGGCCCAAACAGCGCTGGCTAGTTTGCCTGGTTTGGAAAACGCGGAGGTTGCCATTCGTCTCACCAATGACGAGGAAGTGCATCAGTTGAATCGGCAATACCGGGGCATTGACCGCACGACGGATGTGCTCTCCTTTGCTCAACGCGAAGGAGAGTTTGCTGATCCCGAGGACCTAATGCTTGGCGATTTGGTGATTTCGGTCGATCGGGCGCGATCACAGGCTGAGGACTATGGGCACAGCGTTGACCGGGAAATATCATTTCTCACCGTACATGGGATATTGCATTTGTTGGGATGGGATCATCAAACTCCCGCAGATGAAGCGCGCATGATGGCAAAAACTGAGGGAATTTTGGCCGGCTTGGGATTGACCCGTGAAGCGCGCTAAAAACCTTCGCGAGTCCTTTCTCTTCGCGTTTCATGGGTTGGTTTATGCCCTGGAAACTCAGCGTAATATGCGCTTGCACTTGTTTTCGGCGACGCTGGTAATGGGCTTGGGGTGGCTTTTAGAATTGCCCCGTCGAGAGTTTATCGCTGTGCTGACGGCGATTATGGTGGTGATGGTGGCTGAGATGGTGAATACGGCTATTGAGGCTGCGGTGGATTTGGCGAGCCCTGACCTGCACCCTTTGGCCCAAACCGCAAAAGATGTGGCGGCAGGTGCCGTGTTGTTGGCAGCCATTGGCGCCGCCCTCTTGGGGGTGTGGGTATTTCTTCCTCGATTGGGCAAGATTGGGCAAGACTTTATGGTACGATGGAATCATACCCCTAGCGCAACAGTGGCGGTTTTGTTAGTGTTAATCGCAGTGTTGGGATTAGTGGTGTGGATCCCGAAATCGCAGCGCGGTAGGCAAAGGAGGCCCGAATAGAACCGGTGAAGGACATCCCTTGGGGTCCCATTATTTTTTTAGTTATCATGGTGGGCATGTCTGCATTATATTCAATGGCCGAAACTGCCATGATGGCGTTATCCCGGGGCAAGGTTCGGCAGTTAGCGGAAGAAGGCGTAAGCAAGGCTTTCTGGCTGGAGCGGCTGATTCGTGAGCCCAATCGGTTGCTAAGCACGGTATTGGTGGGAAATAATCTAACCAATATTGTCGCGTCGACGGTTGCCGCAGGGTTGTTTATTTCTTATTTCGGCGGTAGTGGCATAACCATTTCCACTATTGTCATGACACTGATCATCCTTTTGATTGCGGAAATTACTCCCAAGACGTTTGCTGCGCATAATCCCGAGAGAGTGGCATTGCGGTTAGCGCCATTTTTGGAAGTGTCCGCCCGAATTTTTTACCCTATAGTTCGGGTTCTAACCTGGATTGGGGTGGGCTTCATTCGACTCCTGGGCGGGCGCGCCGAAGGTGGCCGAATTATAACCGAAGACGAGATTCGCACCATGGTTGAGGTTGGCGAGGAAGAAGGATTGTTAGAAGCCGAAGAGCGCGAGATGATTCAAGGCATTTTCGACTTGGGGGACACGGTGGTGCGTGAAGTGATGGTGCCGCGAATCGATGTTCAAGCGTTGCCTGCTACAGCCACGTTGGGAGAGGCCTGGGATTCGGTCATCCAATGGGGTCATTCTCGGTTGCCAGTCTACCGCGTCACCATAGATGATGTTATTGGAGTGATCTATGCCAGGGACATACTCCTCTACATTAAAGAACGTCCCCATGAGACCCCGATTCAAGATTTGGTGAGGCCCGTCCAATATGTTCCGGAAACCAAGAAAGTGGACGAGTTGCTCGCCGATTTTCGCCGTCTCCGGAGCCATATTGCGGTGGTGTTGGACGAATACGGGGGGACCGCGGGAATTGTGACTATAGAGGATTTGCTTGAGGAAATTGTGGGTGAGATTCAGGATGAGTACGACACTGAAGAGGTCGCCATCCGTCGAATCGATGAAAACACCATTGATGTTGAGGGCCTGGCCTCATTGGATGAAATCAATGAATTGTTTGATGTGGATTTGCCCCATGAAGATTTTGATACGGTCGGTGGACTCATTTTACATTTGTTAGGTCGGGCGCCGGTGGAAGCCGAAATAGTCACGTTAGATGGGTTGGAGTTTACAGTGACCAAGGTTACCGGACGGCGTGTGACCCGTGTCTTAATTCGGCGCTTGGTACCTAACGACAGCCCGTCATAATCAAAGTGGTCCTGGCAAAGCTAGGGGCATTAAAGCATTTTTAAGGAGCTAAATTGAAGATGGATAGGAAAACGTTGATTGAAGCGGCTTTTGCAGCGCGAAAACAGTCTTATAGCCCTTATTCGCACTTTGCGGTGGGGGCAGCGCTATGGTGCGATGACGGCACCATTGTTACCGGTTGTAATGTCGAAAATGGCAGTTATCCCGTCAGTTTGTGTGCGGAACGGGCAGCGGTAGCCACAGCGGTGGGCATGGGCCACCGCAAGTTTCTGGCGGTGGCTGTCGTGGCAGGAAACCGTCCGGTTACCCCGTGCGGTGCGTGCCGTCAAGTACTTAGTGAATTTGGTGACATGGTGGTGATTTGCGCTGCGGCTTCGGATTTAGCAACAACAGCGGAGTATGTTCTTTCCCAACTCTTGCCCCAAAGCTTTGATTTGGAGGCATCCAGGTGAGCTATCGTTCTGGGTTTGTGGCATTAGTAGGTCGGCCCAACGTGGGCAAATCGACACTGTTAAATGCGTTACTGGACCGTAAAATTGCAATTACCGCGGCGAAGCCGCAGACAACACGAAATCGTATCCAGGGAATATTGCATCGGGAGAATGTTCAGCTGATTCTGGTGGATACTCCAGGAGTCCACAAGGCGCACAATCTGTTGGGACACCGGATGGTAAAAACGTCCAAGAGAGCAGTCGAGGATGTCAATCTGATTTGGCATATTGTGGATATTTCTAAACCCCCGCGAGAAGAAGATCAGTGGGTGGCTGATATGTGTCAAAAAACTGGAATTCCGACCTGGCTGGTTGGCAACAAAAGCGACTTGGTACTCCATGTTGCCGGACGGGAGGTCCCTTATTTGGCGTTGATGGATTATTGTGGCACGTTTATCGTATCCGCCGTTAAAGAAATAGGGATTCAACCCCTCATTGATCAGGCCCTGGCCATGTTGCCGGAAGGAGACCCGTATTTTCCCCCGGACATGGTCACGGATCAGACAGAAGATTTTTACATTGGAGAAATTATTCGTGAAAAGGTCTTGGAATTGACCCAAGATGAAATTCCGCACTCCCTTGCCGTGGTGGTAGACGAAAAAGCCGAACGCCCTCGGCAAGTCATGTACATTCGTGCTACGTTGTTTGTGGAGCGGGCAACCCAGAAGGCCATTATCATTGGCCAGCATGGGCAGATGTTGAGACAAATCGGGCAGGAATCGCGAAGGGAATTGGAGACATATTACGACCGCCGAGTTTTCTTGGATTTGTGGATAAAAATTCGGCCCCATTGGCGGGGTCAGGACCAATGGTTATCGCGACTTGGGTATCAAGATCCGGAGAAGACGTAAGTGGCCCAATATCAAGAGGCGGCGATTGTGCTGAAGTCCAGGCCCTACCGAGAAGCGGATAGCCTCCTAACAATATTTGGACAGACGCATGGGAAAACCGGTGCCGTTGCCAAAGGTGTGCGCAAGCCCAAAAGCAAACTTCAGGCAGGATTATATCCATTGTCCTACACCATGCTTCAACTATACCAGGGCAGATCGTCCTTGGCGACGGTCGTCGGCGCGGAACTAGTGCAAGGGTTTGGCAAGATGCGCAACGATCTGGGCGCTCTCAGTTGGGGCATGTTTTTGGCAGATGTGGTGGACGCCCTGTGGACAGATCATGATGCCTCATCCCAAACCTTTCAGTGGCTCGTGGTTGGGTTGGATGCCTTAAATCAGGGGCGGTCACCCGCCACCGTGGGGATGACAATTGCGTGGCGCTGTTTAGAGTTGGCAGGATATTCACCAGGGTGGGATGCATGTGCCATCTGTGAGCAGTCTACAGAGCGGCAAGGTCCCGTGGGCTTGTTGCTTGACCAAGGACAAGCACTTTGCTCCAATTGTCACGTAGGGCATGAAACCTTTAAAATTTCTTTAGGTAGTTTGAAAACTTGGCGCCAATGGATGCAGTTGGACTCCTCCCGAATTGGGGCTGTAGAAGCCCATGGCCTTGTGTATCGCGAGCTTTTTGAAGTTCTTAGTCGATATTTTGAGGTGCAAATAGGACGCAGACCACGGTCCCTAGAGTTTTTGGAAAGTTTGGCAGTTTTGCCAGATCGCGAATAGGAGTGGCCTTTTGATGACAACATTGCAGGATATTGTGTCGATGCTAAAAGAATATTGGAAGCAGACAGGCGTATTAATTGCGGAACCTTACGATTTGGAAATGGGTGCCGGAACCATGAACCCGCTGACATTTTTTCGGGCCTTGGGGCCTAATCCGTGGAAAGTCGGCTATGTGCAGCCATCCCGACGTCCTGTGGATGCACGGTATGGTGAAAATCCTAATCGAGTATACCAGCACCACCAATTTCAAGTGTTATTGAAACCGGCGCCTGATGATGTGGTGGAGCTTTATCTAAAAAGCCTGGAAGCACTGGGAATTCATCGTCGCGAACACGACATCCGGTTGGTGGAAGACAATTGGGAAGCCCCCAGTATCGGGGCTTGGGGACTCGGGTGGGAAGTGTGGCTCGATGGGATGGAGATCAGCCAGTTTACCTACTTTCAGCAAATGGGGGGATTTGAGTGCCGTCCGGTCTCGGCAGAGTTAACCTATGGATTGGAGCGACTCACCAGTTACCTTGCCAACTTGGATGACATTTGGTCGATTGAATGGGCACCGGGCGTGTCGTACCGGGAATTATTCCAACGCGTCGAATGGGAACAGGCCACGTATAGTTTTGAAATGTCTGACCCTAAGTTGTTACTTGAACTGTTTAACCAATATGAATTGGAGGCCGGGCGTTTGTTGCGTCAAGGCGTACTAAGGCCGGGCTACGAATTTTTGGTCAAAGCATCCCATGTGTTTAATACCTTGGACGCACGCGGTGTGATTTCGGTCACTGAACGTCAAGCCTACATTGGGCGTCAACGCAAACTCGCGCATCTTGCTGCAGAAGTCTATTTGGACCAAATATCGCCGTCGGAGGTAGCGTCGTCATGATTGCAGTCCGTTTACTCGTGGAGATTGGGGTGGAGGAGATGCCTAGCCAGTACGTGCTGCCGATACTGGAGTCTTTGACCCAAGGGGTGTCCCACGGATTGGTCGAGTCTCGGTTGTATCACGAACCGTTGTCGTCTAACGCTACGCCACGACGCTTAGTCTTATCGGGGACGGTGCTGGCGCGGCAGACACCCAAGCAAACCGTGATAAAAGGCCCACTCTTAAGCGTAGCGTACGATAGCGAAGGACGGCATACTCCTGCATTGGCGGGATTCTGCCGTCGTGTCGGTCTAGATCCCAGTGAACTGCACAACATTGAAGACAATGGCAAACTCTATCTGGCTGCCACCGTATCGGAATCCGTGCAAGCAGCCAATACCATTTTGCCCGGGGTGCTTTCGCAAGCCTTTCAGGCTCTGCCTTTGTCGCGCAGCATGCGCTGGGGTCTCAGCGATTACCGCTTTATCCGACCGGTTCGT
Organism: Bacillota bacterium; assembly: GCA_021797515.1. Taxonomy (GTDB): domain Bacteria; phylum Bacillota; class Sulfobacillia; order Sulfobacillales; family Sulfobacillaceae; genus Sulfobacillus_C. The sequence goes on from JAJZZP010000115.1 coordinate 26,648, forward strand.
TGGCTGGCGCTGTGGATTGGCGATGAATTGGCGCCCTTGACGTTGGCGGGGGTGTCCAGTCAGGCGATCACCTATGGAAACCGAACGGATCACCCTGAAGCCTTGCCTTATAACGATCCCGACCAATATTGGTCGTGTTTGGAAGAAGGGCATGTGATTTTGCCTTTTGAAACGCGTAAACAGCAGATTGTGGAACAAGGTCAGCAGTTGGCCCAAAAAAACGGCGGGCGCGTTGACTGGGACCCGGAATTGTTAGCAGAGGTCTCCAATTTAGTGGAATGGCCCACCCCGTTTTTGGGATCGTTTGACGCGAAATATCTTTCGATACCGGCTCCGGTGTTGGTGACTTCGATGAAAGTGCACCAGCGATATTTCCCCCTTTACGACCATTGGGGCAAGTTGCTTCCGGCGTTTATCGGGGTTCGCAACGGCATCGGCGACCGTCTCGATTTGGTTGTCAGAGGCAATCAAAAAGTGTTGCGGGCGCGTTTGGCCGATGCCCAATATTTTTTCAATCTGGATCGTACCGCGCCACTATCCGATCATTTGCCGGCATTAAAGCAGGTGATATTCCATGCCAAAATGGGAACTTATGGCGAAAAGCTGGAACGGATGCATAGGGTATGGCATGAAACTCAGAGTTGGTGGGATCTGGATCCCGCTGAAGCAGCAGTGGCAGATCAAGTGATTGATCTCTACAAGACAGATTTGCTGACCCATGTGGTCCAAGAATTTCCTGAGTTAGAGGGTGAGATGGGGGCGATTTACGCCCGTTTGGAGGGTAAATCACCACTGGTAGCCGAGGCCATAGGCGAACAATATCGTCCCAAATCACCTACTGATGGTATTCCCACAACCCGACTGGGCCAATGGCTGGTATTGATGGATCGTGTTGATACATTGGTTTTAGCGTATGCTGCTGGATTGAAACCCAGCGGGTCGGAAGATCCTTTTGCACTGCGGCGGGCTGCCTTGGCAGTGGGCCGGGTGGTCAGTGAAGTGGATGCCAGTCTCTTGAGAAATCGTACGGTACGTGAAATGATCAAGAAGGCGGCACGCTTGCACCAGATTTCGGACACCGTTGTTGACGACGTATACGAATTGATAGTGCAGCGCCTAACCAACTACTTGCAGTCGGAATTTTCGAGTTCGTTAGTCCAGGCTGCGTTAAGGGCTCCCCAGCCATGGAACCGCCTGCGCGATCGGATTCGCTGGATGATAGGGTTAACCCAGGACGAAGCCTGGGGCTCCGTGGCACAAGCCTTTAAGCGTGCCCATCGAGTATTGCTGGCGGATTGGGGCGAACTTGTACCTGTGGAGTTGGTGGATCTTGGGGAACCTGCGGAAAGAAATCTTTGGTTGGCAGTAAAGGATTTGGAATCAGAAAATTTGTCGCCTGAAGCCTGGTGGATCGCTGCTAAGGAAGTGGCGGTTGCCGTTCACGCCGTATTTGATCAAGTTCTGGTCATGGATCCTGATGCCGTGGTGAAACAAAGGCGTCTATCCCTGTTGCAGAGCGCTCATCAAGGACTCGGTCGATACTTTGAGTTAAGTGTGGTGGAATAGCTATTGAAACAAGAAGCACGGGTCTATATTGTCTCAGATTCACTGGGCGAAACTGCTGAACGAGTCGTTCACGGGGCCGCGATTCAGTTTGAAGATCGGGGTGCTATTCATATAGAGCGGGTGTCCCATGTGGCGAATGTTCAAGGGGTCGACCAGGTTGTGGAGCGGGCCAGCCGTGAGCACGCGGCGATTGTTTTTACGTTGGTCCGTCCGGAATTGAGGCAACACTTGAATGAAGTGGCTACCAGACTTCAAGTACCCCATGTCGACGTTATGGGGCCGGTGCTAGACACATTGGAACAGGTGCTAGGGTTTACGCCCGAGCTTGTGCCGGGATTAAGCCATAGACTGGATCGTGATTACTTTGACCGGGTTGAAGCAGTAGAATTTGCCGTGAAATATGATGATGGCAAGGATTCCCGGGGAATTCGAGAGGCGGACGTGGTGTTGCTCGGCGTGTCGCGCACCAGCAAAACTCCGGTGAGTTTGTACTTGGCTAACCATCGTCTCAAGGTGGCAAATGTTCCGTTGGTTCCGGAAATTCCGGTTCCTGCTGAAGTGTTTGCGGTCGGTCGCGATAAAGCAGTAGGACTGATTATCGATCCGGAGCTTTTGATGAGCATTCGACGGCAGCGCCTGAAATCATTAGGTTTGGGGTCGTCCGCCCAATATGCCACCATTGAACGCATTATGACCGAGCTTGACTACGCTTGGGATATATTTAACCGACTTAAATGTCCCGTGATTGATGTCAGTAATCATGCGGTGGAGGAAACCGCCAGCAGGGTACTAGAGCTAAAACACCGTTAATTGAGGAGGATTTCGAGACATGACCCGGTATGTGTTTCGGTTTGAAGAAGGACGAGGAGACCAGAAGAACCTTTTAGGCGGCAAAGGTGCAGGTTTGGCAGAAATGAGTCGAATTGGCCTGCCGGTGCCACCGGGGTTTACCATCACCACACAAGCCTGCAATGAGTATCAGGAAAACGGCCAATATCCTCAAGGGATGATGGATCAAGTATGGCAGCATCTGGAGATGTTGGAGCAGAGTTTGGGGAAGCGACTCGGCGACATCGAACAACCCCTCTTGGTGTCTGTACGCTCAGGCGCCCCTATTTCAATGCCAGGAATGATGGATACGGTACTGAACCTGGGGTTGAATCACGAGACCACGGAAGGGTTGGCCAAATTGACGGACAACCGCCGGTTTGCCTTTGATAGTTATCGCCGCTTCATTCAAATGTTTGGTAATGTGGTTATGCACATGGAACATCATCGATTCGAGCAAGTTTTGGCGGATCTGAAATCTGAGGTAGGGGTAGCACAGGATCCCGATCTGACTCCGGAACATCTGGAGTCTCTGGTGGATCGCTATCTCGCGTTAGTGAAAGCTACCACCGGACGCGATTTTCCTATTGACCCCAAAGAACAATTGACCATGGCAATCCAAGCGGTGTTTGATTCGTGGAAAAACCCGCGAGCGGTTGTTTATCGGCGTCTCAACAAAATTGCCAACGACTTAGGAACTGCAGTCAATGTGCAGTCCATGGTGTTTGGCAACATGGGCAACTCGTCAGCGACTGGCGTGTTGTTTACCCGCAACCCAAATACCGGAGAAATGGGAATGTATGGTGAATATCTCACCAACGCTCAAGGGGAAGATGTTGTGGCAGGAATACGCACACCGAAACCCATTGCCGACATGGCCCTTGAGATGCCCAAAACGTTTGCTGAACTCACCGACGTCTGTCGTTTGTTGGAAACGCATTACCGGGATATGCAGGACATTGAGTTTACCGTGGAACGGCAAACTCTGTACTTGTTGCAAACTCGAACCGGCAAGCGCACTGCGCGAGCGGCTGTGAAAATTGCCGTGGACTTGGTGGACGAAGGGGTGATCGATCAGAAGGAGGCCATATTGCGACAAGATCCAGAGCAGGTGGCGCGATTACTCTATCGCCAGATCGATCCAGAAGCAAAGCTTGACGTGCTGGCTCAAGGCTTGCCGGCTTCTCCTGGTGCTGCCTCCGGAAAAGTAGTGTTTGATGCCGATGAAGCCGAACGCCGCGGGAACCAAGGCGAAGCGGTGATATTGGTGCGTCCCGAGACCACACCAGATGATATTCACGGTATTGTGGCGGCCCAAGGCGTATTGACCAGTCGTGGCGGAATGACATCGCATGCGGCGATTGTGGCCCGGGGTATGGGGAAGCCTGCAGTAACCGGGTGTGACCAAGTCCAAATCTATTTGATGGGGAACTACTTTTTGGTTGGTGATGTGCGAGTCGAGCATGATACCGTGATCACCATCGATGGCGGTACTGGTCGAGTAGTGCTGGGACGTGTGCCTACGGTGGAACCGGGATTGTCAGCAGAATTTAATCGGTTGCTCAGTTGGGCCGATGCTCATAAGAAACTGGGCATTGAGGCAAATGCTGATACCCCGGAAGATGCCGCCTTGGCTCGTGAGCTGGGCGCCCAAGGTGTCGGACTTTGCAGAACTGAACACATGTTTATGGGCCAAGACCGTCTGCCTGTGGTGCAGGAAATGATTTTGGCGGAAAGTCTCGATGAACGCAAATCGGCACTGAAGAGATTGCTCCCTATGCAACAGGGGGACTTTTTTGGAATTTTAAAGGCGATGGACGGGTATTCGGTGACGATTCGTCTTTTAGATCCCCCGTTGCATGAGTTTCTCCCCGATGTCGAAGAAACGGAACGGGCTCTCAGTATAGCTCGTGCTGAAAATCGGCATACAGATGTGACCCGTTTGGAAGCAGTACTGCGTCGGTCCCGGACCTTGTTTGAATTCAACCCGATGTTGGGATTTCGAGGGGTGCGACTTGGCATCGTGTACCCTGAGATTTATGCAATGCAGGCCGAAGCCATATTCCGAGCAGAGGCGGACTTGCTGGAAGAAGGACTGCACCCAGAGGTCGAAGTCATGATTCCGTTGGTGGGAACGGTGAAGGAATTGACCATCATGCGGGATTTGGTCGCCGAGGTGAACCGCAAAGTGGCGGCAGAACGGGGCCGCGCGTTGCCGTACTTAATTGGAACAATGATTGAGGTTCCCCGTGCCGCGTTGATTGCGGGGGAAATTGCCAAGGATGCGCAATTTTTTTCCTTTGGCACCAATGACTTGACGCAAACGACATTTGGCTATAGCCGGGATGATGCAGAAGGCAAATTTCTTCCTGCGTACCTAGCGGACAAAATATTGACCGAAAATCCGTTCATGGTGCTGGATCGCGATGGTGTCGGCCGACTCATTCGCATGGGGTTGGAGGAAGGCCGACAAATCCGACCGGATCTCATCGCGGGGATTTGCGGGGAACATGGCGGCGATCCTGATTCGATTGAATTTTGCCATTTGGTGGGACTTAATTATGTCAGTTGCTCGCCGTACCGGGTGCCGATTGCTCGTTTGGCCGCTGCTCAAGCTAACTTGCGGCACTAGCAACCGTCGGTGGTAACAAGGGCGGGCGACAAGAAAATTGCCACCTGCCTTTGTCCGTAAAATATCATGTGAGGAAACTCGGTCTTGCTAGCAGGAATATCACAATTAATGGCGAATTTTTGTCATGACGTGGGAGTGATGCGGCGTGGCCGAACAGCAATACGAGGCGTGGGTGGCCGCTGTGCGTGAAGCCACCGATATCGTTGATATTATTGGACGGTATGTCGCTCTTAAGCGTAAAGGGCGCAATTATTGGGGCTTGTGCCCATTTCATCGGGAAAAAACTCCGTCGTTTAGTGTCGATTCAGAACAAAAATTGTTCTATTGTTTTGGATGTCACACGGGTGGCACGGTCTTCACTTTTTTGGTCCAGCATGAGGGTCGGGAATTTCGTGAAGTTGTAGAAATGCTGGCCAAAGACGCCGGAATTCCGCCGATGGATCGTAGGGAAGACAATCCTCGACAGCAGGAGGAAAAACGGCTTCGTTCAGTGTTGGAGTGGACCTTGGAATATTTTCTGGTGCACTCGCGTGAATCAATAGTGTTTGCCGCATATTTGGATCGTCGACGAATTGCTTCGACGCTGCGGGAACGTTTTCAATTGGGGTATGCTCCGGATCAATGGGAAGGATTAGTCCGGTATCTTTCCCGTCATGGGGTAGCTTCAGAAGAAATGGAACAAGCCGGCGTAGTGGTGCGGCGGCGGCAAGGGGCGGGAGTGGTGGACCGTTGGCGTGATCGCGTGATGTTGCCAATTTGGGATTCTCAAGGGCGTTTAGTAGGATTTGGGGGCAGATCATTAACCAAAGATCAAGAGCCGAAATATCTCAACTCCCCCGAAACTGCATTATTTCGTAAGAGTAACCTGCTATATGGCAACCATTGGGCAAGAGCTGCATGGAAGCGCGGTGAACGGCCACTCATTGTGGAAGGTTATTTCGACGTGATTGCCTGTCACCACGCGGGACGCACCGAGGCTGTTGCCACCTTAGGGACTAGTTTGACACAATGGCATGCGCGATATCTGGCACGATTCCATCAAGAAGTGGACATGCTTTACGACCAAGATAGGGCGGGGCACGACGCGATGGAAAGAGCTTTTGTGATATTATCGACGGCTGGGGTCAAAGTCAATGTGGTGGTCCTGCCCAACGGAGTGAAGGATCCTGATGAATGTGTAACGGCTCTGGGAGCAGATGCGTTAAATACCAGTGTTAAAGGGCGTCTCCCTTACTTGACCTACAGGATTAATCTGGCGGCTGCAGATCCGGAAATCGGGACGCCACGAGGCAAGGCACTGGCCATTGAGCGATTTAAGCCATTATGGAAGGTTGTCGGCGATCCGGTTGAGCAAATGGGATATTTGGAGCAGATGGCACAACGCCTACGAGTTAATCCGAACATTCTAGCACAAAGTTTTGGTGTTTGGCAAGATGTTCGGCATACATTCGGAAAAAATAGGCATAATATGGAGAGAACGGCACAGGTTCCATCACACATGGCTTCCCATGCAGTGCGGTTACTGGCTTTGCTGATGCGCCACCCGGACCAAGTACCTGTCGTGATGGGTGAACTGCAGGAGTGGGTCGAGGAGCAAGGATTGGAAACAGTGTTGGAGGACGTGGCTGAAGGCCGAGCGACACGGGATACGGCACGTTGGGTCGAATTATTAGACCCGTCCGTTAGGCCCACGGTAATGGAAGCGGTGAACTATCAAGGACCCGATGGAGGGACTCTGGAGATCAAGGACTACATTTCAGCCATTACGCGGCAGAGGCAGTTGCAACGCTGGAATCGGCTTAAAGAGCGAGTCTATCAAGAAGGCGGTATGACTCCCGAAGTGCTGGAAGAAGTCCGCATTGAGCAACACCGTCTGTCGGTGGCAAAGAACGGGAATTTAATCACTTCGGAGCAAGGAAAGGAGGGATATTATGGTGCAGGGAAAACGCGTGGTACCTCAAATTGATGAGGTTCAAGCGCTCATTCGACGGGGACAAGAACGTGGGAAACTATCGTATGGTGAAATCGTGGATGCCCTGCAGTCGATAGACATTCCTCCGGACCAAATAGATTCGATTTATGAGATGTTCGGAGAACTAGGCATCGAACTGGTTGGCGAACAAATTGCCTTGGAAGCGGACCATGGTCCTGGGCCGGGACCGGATGACGTGGAACCTGAAGTAGAAGATGTCGCCCAAGAAGTAGCTATTCCAGACGGGGTAGCCATCGATGATCCCGTACGGATGTACCTCAAGGAAATTGGCCGGGTTTCTTTGCTAACAGCCGAAGAGGAAGTGACGTTGGCCAAGCGTATTGAAGCCGGTGACGAAGAAGCCAAGCGGAAGCTGGCCGAGGCAAACTTGCGTTTGGTGGTATCTATTGCTAAACGTTACGTAGGACGGGGCATGCTTTTTTTGGATTTGATCCAGGAAGGAAATTTAGGTCTAATCAAGGCTGTAGAGAAATTTGACTATCGTAAAGGCTACAAGTTTAGCACCTATGCGACTTGGTGGATTAGGCAAGCGATTACCCGGGCCATTGCGGACCAGGCTCGGACCATCCGGATACCGGTGCATATGGTGGAAACTATTAATAAGCTGATTCGTGTGCAACGGCAATTACTGCAGGAGTATGGGCGGGAACCGGCGCCAGAAGAAATTGCCAAGGAAATGGGTATCACGGTAGAACGGGTGCGGGAAATTTTAAAGGTTGCCCAAGAACCGGTGTCTTTGGAAACACCGATTGGGGAAGAAGAAGATTCCCATTTGGGGGACTTCATCGAGGATGAGGATGCTCCGGCACCAGCTGAAGCGGCGGGATATCAGCTTCTCAAAGAGCAATTAGAAGAAGTCTTGGACACCTTGACTAATCGTGAAGAAAAAGTATTGCGCTTGCGGTTTGGCTTAAACGATGGGCGGGCGCGCACCTTAGAAGAAGTCGGGCAGGTATTCGGCGTCACCCGCGAACGGATCCGGCAAATTGAAGCTAAGGCACTGCGAAAATTGCGTCATCCCACGCGCAGCAAGAAACTGAAAGATTATTTGGATTAGCGATAGAGAAGTAGAGGTATGGGGCGGAATGTTCGCCCCGATTTTATTTTAGATCGGATAATCAAAAGGTGGTTTGATATCATCCTTGGGATTTTTTTCGCTAAATTTGGGGAGACTACCCATTAAAAAACTCTCATCAAACGTTCAAGTTATTCTGAGTCAAGTTTGTTACCCTAGGCTAGAGTTTCCACGGAAGGGGCAAGACCATGTGTGGTATTGTCGGAATATGGCGTAAAGATCGCCCAGTTGCAGCGGAAGAACTGCGGGGGATGTTAAATACTCTGGTTCATCGCGGTCCAGATGGGGAAGGTCATTTCACTGACCGCAGTATTGGGCTGGGTATGCGTAGACTTGCGGTAATGGACATTCAACTGGGAAAACAGCCCTATTATTCCGAAGATCACAGTGTCGTCGCAGTTTTTAACGGCGAACTCTATAATTATCCAGAATTGAAGCGTTTGGTGGAGGCTGAGGGGCACCACTTGCCGAGTCATGCCGATGGAGAAGTATTGGTGCATCTCTACGAAGAATATGGCGCCGGGTTTGTCGATAAAATATCAGGAATGTTTGCGGTGGCGATCTGGGATAAAAAGCGTCATCGGCTGGTGCTAGCAAGAGACCGCATTGGCCAAAAACCCCTATATGTTTGGGAACAAACTGATCGGCTGGTATTTGCCTCGGAAATTAAGGCGTTTTTCGCGCTGCCTGAATTTGAAGCCATTGTCGACACAGAGTGGCTAGCAACATATTTAAGTCATCGCTTTGTGCCGGCGCCACACACCCTGCTTAAAAATGTTACCAAACTGCGCCCAGGGGAAATGTTGATCATTCATCGGGATGGGCGACGGCAGCGTCAGGAATATTGGCGGCCGTCCGTTGAAGAACCTCAGGCAGGCCATAACATGACGTATTGGGCAGATCGGCTGGACGGTCTGCTGCACGATGTGGTGACAAGTCATTTGGCCTCAGATGTACCAGTCGGCATTTTTTTATCCGGGGGATTGGATTCTAGTGTGTTGGCTGCACTGGCTGCGCAAAAGAGCAATCATCCGGTGGAAGCATGGTCCGCCGCTTTTCCCGAGTCATACCCGGGTTATGACGAATTCCCGTGGGCGAAAAAAGTTGCCAACGCTTTTGGAATGCCCTTGCATCGCGTTGAGGTGGACTGGGCGATAACGCCAGAGCGGGTACGCGAGTTGGCCTATGTATTGGACGAGCCGATGGCGGACCCGACGGTGCTACCTTTAGACGGTATTGCACGCGCAGCGGCAACTCAAGAAACAGTCATGTTGTCAGGCGAAGGGGCGGACGAAATTTTCGCCGGTTACGCTGGCTACGGGGAAGCCTCCAGCTTGCGGAGAGTGCGGCTAATTCCCCAATCCCTTCGACGTTGGTGGGAGCGCCAAGGGTGGCCAGGATCACATACCATGGCCAGGGCAGAACAACCTATTGCCGAGCGCTATCGTGGGGTCGGGTTCACATTTTCTCCGGATCAAATAAAGAAACTGCTTTGTCAAGAATTATTGAGAGAAGACCGCCCGGGTGCGGTGGATGAATACTGGGCTCAACATTCCAGGGTATCGGATTTGCAGGCAATGCAGGGATTTGATATCCGATGGTTCTTGCCGGATGACGTGTTGTTGAAAGCCGATCGTATCGGGATGCATCATAATCTCGAAGTTAGGGTGCCATTCTGCGATCATGAAGTAGTGTCTTTGGCACTGAGTATTCCACTCTCATTGCGGCGTGACGCGTTTCATGACAAAAAAGTATTGCGGGAAGTCGCCCGACGTCATTTGCCGTCTCCAGTAGTGAAGCGGCCAAAACAAGGTTTTCCCACACCTCTGACGGCGCTCTTGGGTGGGAAATTGTCGGAAATAGCGTGGGATACCCTCATAAGCCCTCAGGCGATAAATCGCGGATGGTTTTATCCGTCACAGGTAGAGAAATTGTTGAATACCATGGGACCTGAAAATCCCAATGGATCCCGACAAGTCTATGCGTTGCTGATGCTGGAGTTATGGATGGAAGAACTTGTCGAGGGTGTTCGCCCGGGATCTTCTGCACGAGAACGGTATTATACAGCCCCGGTGTCACCGGTCTGAGGTTCTTTTAGCGCACGTTGCCAGTGAAACGGGAGACTGGACGCAATCCCCGACGACAACCCAAAGGCAGCGCGTGCTTGTCTTATGATCAAGCGCACCTTTTCCTCCGCGGCATGCAATTGGTAAATGTGGTAATCGCAGTATTCAGGGTCTGACTGAAGAAATGCAGCCTCGGCGTTTTCCCATTCACGGATGGCTTGACGAAGCGCTTCTTTAAATTCCATGGCTCTTTCCCTCCCCTATAACGTATGCGACGCTTCTGCCCGTGAGACTTACAATTTCATCACAAAAGCAGTAGTCTTTAAGGGAGAAAAGAGGCGAGAATACATGATGAGCGCGGTAGAAAGCGTACGACTCGCACAAAATCAGTTCTTGGCGCGTCTTCACACCACTGGACCGGGGGGATCATTTAGCGTTAATCAAGCCTTTATCGAAGATTTGGTCGAGCAGTTCGCTAAGGAAGAAAACGAAGTGTACCCAATGGCCCAATCCACGGGATGGACCGGAGGGGCGGCAGTTTTGGAGCTGAAATACCAGCATCAAACTTTGCGTCAGCAGTTTGACCGCGCCTGTCACGATCCTGCCGAGTGGAAAACATTTTGCCAGCACTTGCGAGAGCATTTCTCCGTGGAGGATCTCACTGTATTGTCTTTGTTGGAGCGCTAAAAGTGTTGTGAAATTAAGTTAATAATGGGACGCAACATCGTCACACCCCGGTAGAGTGTTGGCGAGGCTTAGAGGATCGATGAAAAACGCCGTAGGGATCATGGTGAAAATAATAGAGTTTAGCAACCCGCACTTCCCAGTGAATTAATGGCATAAACCAAGCCATGAAAATGACAGCCGTGATGCTGCCTAGAGTAGGGCCAACCCAATAAACCCACCACCCGGACCAAAGATGGGATGCCAACTCCGGACCTAAACTCCGAGCCGGATTGGTGCTGGTTCCTGACAAGGGCGCTTCCAAATAGACCATCACCGCGTACAGCGGCGCAAACAATCCCGGAGTGAATCGGCGAAGTTTAGGGTGGCCTAAAAACAGAAACAGTCCGACAACGAGACAAAAACTGGCAGCTGTTTCGCCAATGACCGCGACCATATTGCCCGAAGGACCAGGAATAGTTGCGGCAAAGTGGGTGGTGCGAGCCCAAACTCCCCAAAAGCTTAGCGCATAGGCCCCAACAATGCCACCAGCGCATTGGCCTAGTACATAAAGCACAGCGAGCTTGCTTGAAATTTTCCGTTGCATCCAAAATGCCAAGGTGACAATAGGATTTATGTGGGCACCGCTTTCTTTGCCGACTCGCGATAACGCTATTAAACCCCCAGTGGTTCCGAACAAAAATCCGGTGATGGTCCGGCGCATGCCCGCGCTTGCAATAGCGTGCACGATGGGACTGCTGGGGGCGAAATCCACGACCACAAAAGAACAGCCCACGGCAATTAGTAGAGCGGTGCCAATAAACTCCGAGAGCATTAGTTTCAGCCAATATGCCGTGAGAATCCCTCCCCTTCAATAGTCAATTTTCACAAAAAATGCTTGTATGGTAAATGGACAGGCTGCAGAGGGTTGAGCAGACTCTATATACTTTACACCATTGTCTTAGTTGGCAACACATGGCAACACGTTCGATGGAGTCACACCAACGGTGGGAAATCCGCATCGTGAACCCAGTTGCGGTGACAAGTGTTCTTCTTTCTTATGGTCAACAGTTATCCGGCTAATCAGAGGTTAGGGCACCCACAAGGATCCGGAGAACTCCTATTAACCGGCTAATAACTTCCTAATATATGGATACTACAGCCGGATCTTTCGGTGGGAAATTAGCCGGTTAATAGCGGGATGTAGGGAACAATATGCGCGATGCGCAACGGAGACCAAGCTACTTAACTGCCGAAAGGATACGCGATTGTAGGGATGGGAAAAATATTGCTTTAAGGTCCTGGGTCAGGCGTTCCTAAGTTGGGGTTAACTACTATGCAGATTTCCCTTTAGAGTTGATACCCCAAGCATTGCCCAAAGCGGACAATATTGGGTGATGACGGTTGAAAACAAAATACCTCCGAGGGCCGCCATTACCACGGTAGTCAATATGCTTAGGCTGGTGGTTAGTGGCCATATCCAGAGGATGGCAATAATGACAGTGCGTACCATCCGATCAATCCAGCCGACATTTTTTTCAAGAAAGCGGGAATGGTCCATGGACTAGTTCTCTCCTTAGTTAAGGTCAAAATGTTGAGGCGTAGAGATAGTGTCCCCATTTTGAGAAAATCCATGACCATTATTGACCGCCCCTGCAAAGTTTTTCGAGGTCTAGATGTATGCTAACGATTGACGATGATGCGGTTTAATGTATACTGTACCATATATCTAAGACAGTAGGGCGGTGGAGAGATGCTTGTTGATCCCGAGTTAGAGTGGCCACTGCACCAGCAATTGGCTGCGCAATTACAGGCGGCGATTGAAGATGGTGAATATCATGAGGGTGAGCGATTGCCTAGTGTCCGTGAATTAGCCGCGATGTTACGTCTTCACCGCAATACCATTGTCCATGCCTATCAAATGTTGGAATATGCTGGTTATGCGCGAAGCGAACCGGGGCGGGGATACTTTGCGGTGATGCCAATTCGGGGTAGCCTAACTCTGGAGCAACAGCACTTATTACAAGAGACGTTGGTTCGGCTGGTGGATCAAGACGCGGACCCGGTGGCATTTGCCAAGGCATTATGGGCTCGTGCTTTGAAATTGGCTGCCAAGGCCGAATTGCTTATTCCGCAGGGATTGGTGGCCGTGGTGGAGTGTACCTTGGAACAGTCGTCTATTTTGGCTCATGATTTAGCTGAACGGCTCGGGATAGATGCAAAGCCGGTGATCTTGTCCGAATTGGGTAACATGGCTTCAGACGAGTTAAAAAATTATGCCCTCTTTGTCACCACTTATCAGCATGTGGATGAGATAAAGTCTCTTTTGCCGGGACGATCCCGAGACGTTTTCCCATGTCTCTTAACGGCGCATTTAGAAACCCTGCGCCGCTTAGAAGAGCTGCCGCCAAACTCCAAAATTGGGGTGGCCTGTGTGTCATGGGAAGGAACGCACCGTTTAACTGAGATGGTGCAAGAAGCCGGATTTTCGGAGTTAACTGTAGTTGAAGGGACGGGGAAGGAGCCAAAAACATTACCTCCATTATTGGATGGTACGGCCCTTATTGTTGCCTCTAGTCCTGTGGCGGAAATTTTAGTGGCATTTCGTCCTGATGCTCCGGTGGCGATTGATGATCGCACATTTACCGAGGGAGCGGTGGAATCGATTAGACAAAGGCTGGCGGGAGGACACAGTGACCACTCTTAAACGGGCATTGACCTGGCGCGAAGGTGCCGGCTTTACCGTAACCGCGGTGCTCGGCTCAGGGGTTCTTGTTTTGCCTTCGTTGACTGCTACCATGGCTGGGCCGGCCTCACTTTGGGCCTGGATTTTGATCGCGTTAGCGATAATCCCCATTGGTTTGACCTTGGGGCAACTCGCCGTGCGTTATCCTGACGCCGGAGGTATTGCCGCTTATGTACGAGAGGCTTTTGGCACATTTTCTGGTCGTGTTATCGGGTATCTTTATTTGGCTACCGTGCCGGTGGCAGCGCCTGCCGCGGCGATCATTGGGATGGACTACGTCCGGACATTTCTTCATTGGTCGTGGGCCCCAACCATTGGAGGCGCGACGTTAATATTAGCTGCCGCCATCCTTGCCAATTACTTAGGGGTTGAACTGTCAGGGATGACAGTGACGGTCGTTGTTGTTGTTATTGCTGTCGTCATGCTGGCTGCAGTGATTTTAGCGATGCCGCATATGAACACCCAGGTATTCTCCCCGTGGTTACCACATGGATGGATTCCTGTAGGGCAGTCCTTAGCCCTCTTGTTTTGGGCGTTTGTGGGATGGGAAATGCTTGGCCATATGGTCGAGGAGTTTGTGAACCCGACTACAGATGTGCCACGAGCTTTGGCAATGGCGATTATGGTCATTGATGTGCTATACATTGCTGTGAGTGTGGTTACCATCGGTACCCGCACTTACGGCGCAGGAAAAACCGGAGATGGATTGGCCCAGTTGGTGGGGTTGGGGTTGGGACGTGCGGGTATGGCCGTGATTGTGGTACTGGCGATTTTGGTGACGTATGGGACCATACATACCTATGTCGCGGGATTTTCCCGTCTGGTTTACGCCCAATCTCGGGCTGGCGATTTGCCGTTAACGTTTGCCGAGTTGCATCGTCGGTTTCGCACGCCCAGCCGGGTCTTAATTGCGTTGATAGTGCCTTTTGCCATTGTTCTTGTAGTGGAGTGGGTTCACCCTTTAGATTTAAGCCAGTTGATATTGTGGCCCTCGGCAATATTTATCGTGCTTTATATTGCTGCAATGGGAGCGGGGTGGCGCTTGTTATCTAAACCCGGGCATCGGGCGGCTGCGGTATTGGGCTTGGTTTTTAGCATCGTGGCCCTCAGTTTTGTAGGGTGGGCTCTCCTCCTGCCGTTGGGTATTATTGTGGTGGCGTGGATGGGAGGGGAATTTCGCGTTGTCGTTACATTGAATCGGAAAATGTAAGGGTTTGTCTACACCGTTGATCCGCTCTCATAACGAGGTTGGGTAGCCCCACGATTCATCCGGAAGGCGTAACTTAGCGTATACGGCGGTATTTCTGGGGCGGCCGTTCACATCGGGGACATCACCAAGTAAGATCGCTTCCAGATGGAACCCAGCCCGTTCTGCCACGCGACGGCTACGCTCATTACGGGGGTCGCATCGGATTTCAATGCGTTGTGCTTGCAAATTCTCTGCGGCAAATTGCACGATACCGTTGACGGCCTCCGTCATCAGGCCCTTTCCGCTCTCTGTTGTGCGAATCCAGTACCCAATTTCAAACCGTCCCACGGCCCAGTTGATGCGGTGCAGACCACTGCTGCCTACAAAGCGGCGATTCGACCGTAGAAACAGATGCATCCGAAGATCCTCTCGCAAAACAAATCGCGCATAGGCACGGCGAACATTCTCCTCCGACTCGTCCACGGAGGGCAGTGGGTTAGCAAATGGCATCCACGGCTTTAGGGTACTGTGGGATTCCACGATGGCGGCGTTAACCAAGGGGCCTTCGCCGGGGCGAGGACATCGGATAAAAAGACGCTCGGTTTCGAATTCCTCGGGGAAATTGAGTAGAATTGGTATCATACGGCTCTCCTTTTGATTTATTGTCACAAAACCTCTCTTAGCCGTCAATCATAGGCACTGGGAAAAGGATGGCGCGAATTCAAAATCGAGGAGAACCTGGGGCAACTAAAAATATGTGCCAAGACCGCATGTGGAACTCCTTATAAAGTCCATTCACACAAAGTCCTTGACGAACCTGACGGCGTTTCGCGAACAAAGAGAGGGATGTTGGATGAGGATCTTAAGGTCTCATGCGTTAGAGATCGTTCAAGGAATACCATCCATAAATCGTTTCCTTCAGGTCTGCCCCGTCAAAAGGCACTGTTCGATCATATAGCTTTTCTGCACCAAGTGCTTCATAAAATTTGATTGCTGTTAGATTAGCAGAGAATACTACCACGAACATGGAATGAATTTTTTGCGCCCTCAGATGCTGTGCCACAAAACTCATTAAATGGCGTCCAATCCCATTGCCATGATATTGCGGCAAAATGTAGATTCCATAGAGCTCGCCCACATAACGTGGTATTGGCTCTCTAGCCAGACCTGCCATGGCATAACCCAAGATAGAACCACGATCTTCGGCCACAAAGATCGTTGACAACTGCTCTTTTTTATCAAGTAGACGTTGAAATCTCTGTACAGCACGTTCGTAGGACAATGAATCAATCAACTGATTAGGCACGATTCCCCGTTGAGTTTCTCGAAAGGTGTCAACATTGACTCTTGCGATGGCAATTAAATCGTGTGATATCATTTCACGAATTTGCATTGGTGGCTCCCTTTGATCTTGAGTTCGTTAACCTTCCACATTGGGTTTTTTGAAATCCCGCACGGCAAGACTGATTTAAGCGCAAATTGAGGACGCGCCCCGTTGGCTCTGCATCTTGATCTACGGCTCACCGATTCTGATCACCGCAATTGTTCACGGGTCGTTTCCCAATGACCAGTTAGAGCACTTTTCTCATAACCGTAAACTCGTCCAGTACTGCCACAGTCATAAAACCGGCGCTGAGATACATGGACTGTGACCCGTGATAGTGGGGGACCCTGGGATTTCCGTTCGGCGGATAAGCTTCTATCGAGGTCACACCCTGGTTTGCCATGAATCTGCCACACGAATCTAAAAGTTTGCGTGCCACACCACGACCCCGATAAGGGGGAGCAATCACGAAGCATACCACACTGCCCACATGTTCATCGGAGGCGTCATAACCTTGATTTTGCAACATATGCATTAATCGGCCGAGCGTATGTCTAGGTGCCGCGTGACACCATCCGATTACCCGGCGGCCATCGTAAGCCAGCAGCCCTTGATGTTGCCCCTGGCCGATCAACTCCGACACGGTTTCTCGATTCATGCTTCCCGAACGGTCATCCCATTCGGCGTCGGACATATTGCAGTGGTAAAAACAGCAATAACAACTAGCCCACTCTGCTCCGACGGGAAAGGCGTCCCGATCGAAAAAACCTAAGTAATCCGTTGCCAAATCAGGCGTAAGTGGCTTTATGTTTAGATTACTGGCTATAGTGTCCCCATCCTTTGCTTAGAAAGATCTTGGGTTCGATAGGACAATCAACAATCAACCCAGTACAGTGTTCACGACAGTTGGCCTATTGTACCGCGTGATTAAGGGGGTGCAAGCTTAAGGACGAAACGTATCGTTGTATTACAGACCTAGTCACTGGCTTGTGAACCGCAACCGGGACACCGAACCTTGGGTCGTACAATCCTTACACAAAGTCTTGACGACAGGCAAAAACCTAACATTTAGCTAAAAACTTGTTGCAATACTATGCGGATATTTTTATTATTATACAATCGAACGATGTTTTGGAGTTAGCATACTGAGCACGTGCTTTCACTTTGAAATTCATTGTTTGGTATAAAAAGCTCCTCCGTGGTTCGCCATCATTGTAAGTCGGATCATTCAGAGTGTACAGATGCCACAGAAAAATTAGCATATTTGTATAAAGGGTATTGCCTCCTGCGTGCCTAAATACTCTGAACGCGGCTAGGTGGGCTTTTCCATTGTGTAGGTTCTGCACTTTGAAAATATGATAGGAGACGATCCGTGTGGTCAATGAAGTAGCGAAGGACGATTTAATCCGCTATAATCAAGACATTGCTCCGACAGAAGAGTCCCAAAGAAACTGGACGCTGTACAACTACTTAAGTCTGTGGATTGGAATGGCGCATAATATTCCAACCTACCTAATGGCAGGTGGATTTATTGCGCTTGGACTCAACTGGTGGCAGGCGATTTTAACTGTTCTGGTCGGTAATTTGATCGTACTGGTACCGATTTTGTTAAACTCGCAACCGGGAACAAAATATGGCATACCTTTTCCGGTATTTGCCCGGGCATCGTTTGGGGTAGTCGGCGCAGGTCTGCCAGCCCTGCTTCGGGCCCTGGTGGCCGCGGGATGGTTTGGAATTGAAACCGCGATAGGCGGTCAGGCCATCCAAACTTTTCTGCTGATCCTTATTCCCGGATGGGCCCACTTTTCGTCTCTCTTTACCTTTATTGGGATGAATCTAGGAAGCTGGATCGGGTTTATGCTGTTTTGGGTATTAAACATCTGGATTATCTTTCATGGAATTAACGCGGTTAAACGATTTGAAGCATGGGCAGGCCCATTGGTGTTAGCATTAGGAATTGGGCTACTAATTTGGGCGTATACTGCTGCTCACGGGTTTGGACCCATGTTAAGCCAGCCAGCAAAGGTGCACGGTGCGGCGTTGTGGGCAGTGGAAATCCCGTCGTTGACCAGTGTTGTGGCGTTTTGGTCTACATTATCTCTTAATATTCCGGATTTTACCCGGTTTGCCAAAAGCCAAAAGGCGCAAGCATGGGGACAGGCACTGGGTCTTCCAACAACTATGACCGTATTTTCTGGAATCGGTGTGTTGGTAACCTCAGCAACCATTGTCGTTTTCCATCACGCTATTTCGAATCCGGTTACCCTGTTGGGACAATTTCACAACGTTGCGCTGTTGATTATTTCACTGGGAGCCGTAGTGATTGCCACCCTCTCGGTGAATGTGGCGGCCAATGTGGTGTCTCCAGCATACGACTTTATTCAATTGTTTCCTAAATACCTAAATTTCAAAACGGCCGGATTGCTCACCGGGATTTTAGCAATAGTGATGTGTCCCTGGCTGCTGATTTCTAATCCACATATCTACATTTTCAGCTGGCTCGACGTCTATTCGGGGTTTCTTGGTCCTATAGCAGCCATATTGATTGCCGATTATTGGGTATTCCGGCATCAAACGCTGAAGGTTGTGGAGCTTTATGAGAAATCTGGACGGTACTTTTATCGCAACGGGTACAACAGCTTGGCGGTTTGGGCATTGGTTGCCGGTATCGTGGTTTCCCTTATCGGGAAGGTGGTTCCAGCATTAGGATGGCTCTTCAATTATTCTTGGTTTGTCGGATTCGTGGTTTCGTTTGTCGTTTATGTGTTCCTTATGCGTGCTCGCTATACTACTGACCCGGAAGCCACTGTGTCAACACAGCATGTCTAAATGGTTATGGCCATCATCAAATCTTTGTAGAGGAGGAAGACAATTATGAGTCACATCGTACGCGTTGGCTTAATCCAGTCCCATCATGAGGTATCGGGAGAACGTCCGTTGGATGAGCACAAAAAATCGGCAGTGGAAAAACACTTGAGCATGATTTCCGAGGCGAAGAACAAGGGTGCCCAGGTGGTTTGTTTGCAGGAACTGTTTTATGGGCCCTACTTTTGCGCCGAACAAAATGCTCGGTGGTATGATCTTACGGAAAAAGTTCCTGACGGCCCTACGACGCAATTGATGCAGTCGGTTGCACGAGAGACAGGCATGGTACTGATTGTTCCCATCTACGAAGAAGAGATTACCGGGATATACTATAACACCGCGGCGGTGATAGATGCGGATGGAAAATTTCTTGGAAAATATCGCAAAAACCACCTGCCTCACGTCCAAGCCGGGGAGAACCCGGCTACAGGATTTTGGGAAAAATACTATTTCCGACCTGGGAATTTGGGATATCCGGTCTTTGAGACCGCCGTCGGCCGCATTGGAGTTTATATTTGTTACGATCGTCATTTTCCGGAAGGAGCACGCGCTTTAGGCCTTAATGGCGCGGAAATTGTGTTTAATCCATCGGCTACTGTGGCCGGGTTGTCGAAATATCTTTGGAAATTGGAACAACCAGCCCATGCCGTAGCGAATGGCTACTTTCTAGGGGCCATCAACCGCGTAGGGATCGAGGCGCCGTGGAACATGGGGGATTTTTATGGCGAAAGTTACTTGGTGGATCCGCGTGGGCAGTTCGTCGCCATGGGTAGCCCGGATAAATCGGAAGTGGTGGTTGGGGACGCAGATCTGGATGTGATTCGTGAGGTTCGCAACACCTGGCAATTTTTCCGTGACCGTCGTCCAGAAACCTATGATCGTTTAACGGATTTATAGGAGGACACCGATGCGTCTAACCAATTATATTGGGGGCCGTTGGATGGAAGGCGGCGGATCCCTCGATAAAGATGTGAGTCCTAGTCAGCCCGACCAGGTGTTGGCTGATTTCTTGGAAAGTACGCCCCAAGACGTGGATATGGCCATTTCTGCTGCAACTGCGGCTTTTAGGGCTTGGGCGGAAACGCCCGCCCCGCGTCGGGGGCGGATCTTGCATCAGTTCCACAGAATTTTAACCGAGCACAGTGACCAATATGTCGATCTTATGATGAGCGAACAAGGGAAAACACGAGCCGAGGCGGCGGGTGAATTTCAGAAAGGGCTTAATCTGGTGGAGTTTTTTGCCGGGGAAGGTTTTCGTCTGAATGGCGAGACCGTCCCTTCAGAAATTGCCCACAATTTTACCTATACCGTGAGAGAACCCTTGGGACCGGTAGCCGTCATTACCCCTTGGAACTTTCCTTTTGCTATCCCGTTGTGGAAAATGTGCCCGGCATTAGTGGCAGGCAACACCGTGGTGTTCAAACCTCCTTCCTATACTCCGTGGATTGGAGTGCGGATGGTGGAGGATTTGGTTGCAGCGGGAGCACCCCCAGGGGTGGTTAACTTGGTATTAGGATCGGGACCGGTGGCAGGCGAAACCTTGGCGACCGACCCGAGAATCCGCGCACTCTCGTTCACGGGCTCTAACGCCGTAGGGCAGCACTTATCCCAGCTTTTAGCCGGTCGTCCCCTGAAAATTACGATGGAGATGGGGGGGAAAAATGCCGTCGTCGTCGCCCCGTCGGCGGATCTAGATCTTGCAGCAGCAGGGGTGGTGCAAGGAGCTTTTGGCGCTGCCGGGCAACGATGCACGGCTACGAGTCGTGTATTCGTGCATCGTAGTATTTTGGCGGAGTTCCGCGCCCGGTGCATTGAGACGGCCGCGAAATTGGTGGTGGCCCCCCCGCAAAATCCTGAATCAGCTATTGGCCCATTAATCTCCCAAGGCCAACTGGAACGCAGTTTGCAATATATCGACGATGCGACCCAGCGTGGGGCACGCATAGTCCATGGTGGACGTCGCTTAGACCTGCCGGGATATTTTTTGCAACCCACTATTCTGGAAAATGTCACATTGGATATGCCGGTTGCCCATGAGGAGGTTTTTGGCCCGGTTTTGGCTTTGATGTCCTATGAATCGTTTGAGGACGCTATCTCGTGGGTCAATGCGGTACCGTATGGTCTTTCCGCTGCTCTGTACACAAGAGATTTAATCGAGGCCCAGCATTTCATTCATGAAGCTAGCGTAGGCATGGTTCACGTGAATAATCCAACCATTGGCGGTGAAGCCCAACTGCCGTTTGGTGGAATCAAAGCATCTGGATTGGGCCCTCGAGAAATGGGTCATGAAGGCACCTTGTTTTTTACCGAAACAAAGACCGTATTTCTGGATTATAGCGGTAGTGGACGCAAGGGCAATCTGTACTAGAGAGGGAGGCAAGGGGTATGGCCATAGAGTTAAATGAGGACAGCCGATTTCAAGAGGTGGTTCCGCCTCTTTTGCCAAAGGAAGTGATGGAGGAGGCGAACCGCTGCTATTATTGCTATGATGCGCCGTGCATCAAGGCGTGTCCCACCGGTATCAATATTCCGGTATTCATTCGGCAAATTGCTACGGGAGATTTAGACTCTTCGGCACGGACGATATTGGATGCCAATATTTTGGGTGCGACCTGCGCTCGTATTTGCCCTACCGAAGCGCTATGCGAGGGCGGATGCGTGCGCAAGGAGGACAGTCGTCCGGTCAGCATTGGACGTTTGCAGAGGGTGGCCACCGACCATGCTATGACTACCAGCGTTCCTGCGTTGCCGCCGTTGCCTGTAAGTGTAGGAGGTTGCGGTCGGGTTTCCATTGTCGGGGCGGGGCCTGCCGGACTGGGAGCCGCTGCGATTTTGTGTCGGATGGGGTACCAAGTGGACATTTATGAGGAAAAGGGCGAGGGAGGCGGACTCGACACCTATGGTATTGTCTCGTATCGGGAGCCGATACCTGTCAGCCTGTGGGAAGTAAATTTAGTCAAGAATATGGGAGCCAAATTTCACTTCGGGGTGCATGTCGGGCATGATTTGGAGTGGAACGCATTGCGTTCCCAATCTGATGCAGTCATCGTGGCGGTGGGTCTCGGCAGGGTTCCGCGGTTGGGCATTCCCGGCGAAGATTTTCAGGGAGTTTGGGATGCGTTGAACCTGGTTGAGGCCACCAAGACTCAGCCACTGGATACCATTATCCTCGGCGATCGAGTGGTGGTGATCGGGGCGGGCAACACAGCAGTAGACGCGGCCACTTGTGCCAATCGTCTGGGCGCTAAGGAAGTGACCATATTGTATCGTCGCGGCCAAGCTGCAATGCCCGCTTATGAGTATGAATATGTGTTTGCCAAACAGGACGGCGTTAATTACCGTTGGTGGACTGTTCCGGTAGAGATTCTGGGCCATGGGCATGTTGAGGCCTTGCGTTGTATGCGTACTCGCGTGGTGGAAGGAGAGGCGACTGGTCGTCAGGCATCCTTAGAATTGATTCCGAATAGCGAATTTATCATGCCTGTAGATGCGGTGATACGGGCGATAGGACAAGCCAAACCCAAAAACTTTTGGGAAATCATTGGCGCGCAAACCAAAAACAATCGGGTGGTGGTGGATCCTGAGACGCTAGAAACTTCGATTCCCGGTGTGTATGCCATCGGGGATTGTCTGGCACGGCCCGGGGAAGCGACCGTTGTTGGTGCCGTCGCGGATGGAAAACAGGCGGCATGGGCCATTCACCGTCAACTGGTAAAAGTCGTCTAGAAAGAGGAGGTAAGGGAAATGGCTGACTTATCGGTGAATTTTGCGGGTATTAAGTCACCCAACCCGTTTTGGTTGGCGTCGGGTCCGTTGACTAACACCGGATATCAAGTAAGTAAAGCCTTTGATGAAGGTTGGGGCGGAGCCGTGTGGAAGACGGTAGGGGAACCGGTGATCAATGTAAGCTCCCGCTTGGCATCAATTGATTATGGCGAGCGACGCATGATGGGTCTTAACAACATTGAATTGATCTCCGACCGATCAGTGGAAGACAACTTGAAAGAAATTGCGGAAGTGAAGCGCAGGTTTCCGCATCACGCAGTCATTGTATCGATGATGTTTGAATCCAACCCTAAGCTTTGGTCCGATATGGTTAAGCAAGTGGAGGACACGGGGGCCGATGGCATCGAACTCAATTTTGGGTGTCCTCACGGGATGAGTGAACGCGGCATGGGGTCAGTCATTGGCCAGGTGCCAGAATATGCAGAACAGATTACCCGATATGCTGCTGAAGGATCATCGATACCAGTGATTGTAAAATTAACGCCAAATGTTACCGATGTGAGAATGCCGGGACGCGCAGCCGTATCCGGCGGCGCTCACGCTTTGTCACTCATTAACACGATTAACAGTGTTATGGGGGTGGATATAGACTCGTGGATGCCAATACCGCAAGTCGATGGTCGGGGATCCCATGGGGGATATTGCGGTCCGGCAGTAAAACCGATTGCCCTTCACATGGTCTCTAGCCTGTACAATGATCGAAGGATACGGGTGCCAATATGTGGCATTGGGGGTATCGAGACCTGGCGCGATGTGGTGGAATTCATGCTGTTGGGATCCCAAGCGGTCCAAGTATGCACTGCAGCCATGCATTATGGTTTTCGCATGGTGCGCGACTTAACAGAAGGCTTGAATGACTACCTCAACCGGAGAGGGATTGCTAAAGTTAGTGAAATTGTGGGCGGTGCGGCCAACCGGGTTGGCGATTGGAATGATCTCCGACTGAGTTATTCGTTCCAAGTTGTCGCCAGGATTCATGAGGAAAAGTGCATTGGGTGCAATTTATGCTACATTGCCTGCGAAGATGGCGCGCATCAGTGCATTGACCGGATACCCGGGCAGAAGAACCCCGTGGTGCGCGAGGAGGACTGCGTCGGGTGCAATTTATGTTCTTTGGTTTGTCCAGTTCCTGATTGCATTGAAATGGTTCCTGTAGACCATGGCGTTAGGGAAACGTGGCGCCAGCGTCAGGAACGATTATCCAGTTTGTCATAGGAGGGGATCTTTGTGAAGACATTGGTAAAAAATGGCCATATTGTCACGGCAACCGACGACTATCACGCAGATGTATTGATTGTTGACGGCGTTATCGAGCATATTGGCCGCCATTTGACCGTGGAAGCCGACCGAGTGATCGATGCTCAAGGTCTGTTGGTGCTGCCAGGAGGTATTGACGCGCATACGCACTTTGATATGCCGTTTGGCGGCACCATGTCTTCCGACGATTTTTTAACAGGCACTCGTGCGGCTGCATTTGGCGGAACCACCACTGTTGTTGACTTTGCTATTCAACAACGGGGACACTCGGTTCAGGAAGCATTTGAGAATTGGCAGGCGAAGGCTGAAGGGAAGGCCACCATTGACTATGGTTTTCACATGATTTTAAGTGAGGCAACTCCCGATATCTTGCGCGATATGCAAACGATGGTGGACCAAGGGGTCACCAGTTTTAAAATGTTCACCGCCTATCCAGGAGTTTTCATGGTGGACGACGGAGGGATTTTTAGAGCTTTACAACGTGCCGGGGAAATTGGCGGTTTAATTGCAATGCATGCAGAAAACGGCAGTGTTATCGACGTATTGGTAGAACAAGCTTTGTCCCGCGGGGAAACGGCGCCCAAATACCATGCTTTGACCCGCCCACCAGAAGCCGAAGCGGAGGCTACCCACCGCGCGATTGTTCTTGCCAAACTAGCGGAGTCTCCGCTGTATATTGTCCATCTATCTGCGTACCATGCACTGGAAGAAGTGACGGATGCTCGTGACCAGGGACAATTGGTATTTGCCGAAACCTGCCCTCAATATCTCTTTTTATCTTACGACAACTATGAAGAACCCGGCTTCGATGGCGCGAAATATGTGATGTCCCCTCCGCTTCGGCCTAAGGAGCATCAAGAGCGATTGTGGCAAGGGTTGCGCACCGATGACTTGCAAGTAGTTTCCACCGATCATTGTCCCTTTTGCATGAAAGATCAAAAAATCTTGGGGCAAGACAACTTTGCTAAGATTCCCAACGGAGCACCGGGAGTCGAAACCCGGATGAGCCTGATTTACGACGGAGGAGTAGCAACGCATCGCATTTCTCTGAATCGATTCGTGGAAATTACCGCCACCACACCAGCCAAATTGTTTGGCATGTTTCCGAAAAAGGGCACCATTGCGGTGGGCTCTGATGCTGACCTGGTGCTCTTTGACCCTGAGGGATTGACGACTTGGAGCGTAAATACGGCGCATATGCGGGTGGACTACAATCCTTATGAAGGTCGGCAGACTGCGGGAGCTATTCGGATGGTTTTGTCTCGCGGCGAAGTAGTGGTGGACGGCCCAACATTTTTGGGACGCGAAGGCAGGGGTCAATTTCTGAAACGTCATACCTTTAGCAACCCATAAACACTTTTAGGGGGTCGATTCGCCGTGACCTGCGGTGGACTGGTTGAGATATTGTTGAGCCACTAAAGCGGCTTCTAATGCGAGTCGCCGTCCAGGTGACAAAAAGTCTTCGCCGAGGAAGCGTGACAAAGTGCGAATACGGGCATACAGGGTTTGACGATGGATACCCAACATTTGGCTGGCCGCCTGTTTAGAATCGATGTGTACGAGCAATGCCTCCAGCGTTTCTAAGAGCCGTGGCGCATCCGTTTTGTCTAACAGAGGGCCTAGCTCTGGGGATATGAGCAAGCGTTCCAATTGGTTGCGGGGAGTGGCGAGAATCCAACGAAAGATTCCCATCTCCTCATAACTGGTAGGATTTTTTCCCTGGCACCAGGCAATCGCCGCGGCATCATTAGCTTCAGAAAACGCTTGATGCAAATCGGCGGGATCGTGGTGGAGTGCCGAAAACCCTAATGGCGGCGAGGTTTTTTGGTGGGCCCAGGTGAGGCCGATAGTACGTGGCACGGTGGCCATTGTCCTACTGGGGCCAATGGCCACCAAAATGGTCCTATCACCTTGATCCAATTCCACACATGTGGCAGTCGTAGACAGTTGGCGGCGCAAGGATTGGGTGATAGGGGACGCCGGGTGTTCTACCACCAAGACCCGAAAGGTTTGACCGGGATTGAGATGATATCGGGATCGAAAACGTTGAATTTGGGAGGCTTCGGGAAATTCCTCGAAGAGCACGTGTTCCAATAAGGCGGCTTCTTCCCTGCGTCGGACCCGGTCGAGACTTTCCGTCCGGATGAAATCTTGAGCAATAGCGGCGGCGGTCCGGTCCAGTGCGAGGTAGACACGTTCGTCAATGGGGTTGCCGGGATCTGCTACCAACAGGTCGCCAATGGGTTTTTCAAACACCAAAATGGTTTGGCGAATGGCCGGATAAGGAGGCGATTTTAGTACCGGATGCAGGGCAACATCGTCAAACGGTCCCGGCATTATTGGCCAGTCTCCCAATATGATGGGTGGATCTAACGGATCGCGGGGCCGAAACAAAATGGGTCGGTGAATGCTGTCAAACAGCAGCTGGGCAATTTTAGCCGTTCCCTCAGTATTGAGCAATGCTTGGCGAATTTTGAGAGACAGGGTTTCTAAATCATCCATGATGCGATGATGTTGGCTAATAACCAGGCTGTTAATGTCTTGGGACAAGTCTAAGAAACGCACTGGGTGAGGGAAGGCGATGATCGGAAATTGACAGCGGTTAGCGAGCGCAATCATATCCTGCGGGATCTCGGGGAGATATTCCCCGAGTTCTAATACCAATCCTGCGGCATTGGCTTCGATAAGGCCATGCAAAAACCGCATTCGGGAAGGTGCTTTAGTGAGGCCCATTCCTGTAGCCAAAACGAGCTCGTGACCCTGAAGAAATTGGCCTAAGTTAGGAATTTCTCCCACATGTACCCAAAGGATACGGCGGTCTGTGCCGTCTATACCGGCAGCTAAGAACGCAGTTTGAAACAACGGGCGGTTTAAGACGGTTTGCACAGTAATCATTGGGTCCTCCATGACAGTCTGTCGTATTCGGTGATCGAAATTGTACAAAATGGCCGATAAAATGAGAAGTACCCGACTGATATGATGAGGGGGATGCAAAAAGTTTATCAAGGCCGATTCTGGTGCGGCTTTTCCCATTAGCATGGCGGTCTATCTATGAGAGGTAACGGTTGGGGCACCGACACCAACGAAAATGCGGATAAAAGGAGATATTAACTGATGAGCGAAATCCAGGATAAGCAAGCACAATATCTGGTTCCCGGCATTTCCACTTATTATCAGGACCCGTTAGTGCTATCGCATGGAGAAGGCCGACGGGTGGTCGATCAGAAAGGAACCAGCTATCTCGACTTCTTTGGCGGCATTCTCACGGTGTCGATTGGGCACGCTCATCCGGCCGTGACCGCGGCGGTGACTGAGCAAGCGGGGCAACTGGTTCACACCTCGACATTATACTTGACTGAACCCATGGTACAATTGGCAGAACGTTTGGCCCACCTGACTCCGGAACCCTTGCAGCAAAGCTTTTTTACCACCAGTGGAACTGAAGCAAACGAAACCGCGATTATCATGGCGCAGCTAGCTACAGGGCATAGTGATGTGATTGCGTTACGACATAGCTACTCAGGGCGCTCCCAAGTGGCGATGGGTTTGACCGGCCAGTCTACATGGAAATTAGGCGGCTCAGGGATGGCATTGCCGATTCGCCATGCGCACAATGCCTATTGTTATCGCTGCCCTTTTGGACAAACCCCAGACCGATGTGGTTTGGAATGTGCCAAAGATCTGGATGAATTTATCAAGACGACCACCTCTGGGCATGTCGCCGCCTTTATTGCCGAACCTATCCAGGGAGTGGGCGGATTTATCACACCACCGGCGGAATTTTTTCATGAAACCGTCACAATTGCAAGAAAATACGGGGCGCTTTTTATTGATGATGAAGTACAGACGGGATTCGGCAGAACCGGCAAGCCTTTTGGCATTAATCATTACGGCGTTGCACCCGATATCATGACCTTTGCTAAAGGATTGGCTAATGGATTTCCTATAGGGGCTACCATTGCCGCTCCGGAAGTGGCACAGCATTATAAAGGGCCAACCATTTCCACCTTTGGTGGCAATCCGGTGTCGATGCGGGCGGCATTGGCAACGCTTGATGTTATGGAACAGGAAAATCTTACCGAAAATGCCCGTGTTCTTGGTCAAAAACTCCGGGACGGCCTGGATGCTTTAGCGGACCGTTATCCTATTTTGGGTGATGTGCGGGGCATGGGCTTAATGCAGGGTCTGGAAATAGTGCGACAAGACAAGGTGCCTGCCGCGGACTTGGCCAGTGAATTCTTAGAACGTACCAAAGACCGGGGATTGTTAGTAGGCAAGGGGGGTCTTTACGGGAACGTGATCCGGGTAGCTCCTCCGATGACGGTGACGGAGAGTGAGATTGCCGAAGCCTTGGCCGCTATGGATAGTGCATTGGTTGCCATTTACCAGACACACCCTGACCTCCGGGATGTGCCGTCTACCCGAATTCAATACCAATAAGCAGATAGCGAGCAGAAGAGAAGGAGGCGTAGGATATGGCCAAACGGTTGCAGCATGTGATTGGGGATAGCCGAGTTAACGCACAGGCGACCCGGTGGGATCCGGTATATAACCCCACTACAGGAGAGATTATCGGTGAAGTGCCGATAGATGATAACAACGCGGTAGATCACGCCGTGGAAGTGGCACGTGGCGCGTTTTCCTCGTGGGCGCAGACCCCTATTTTGGAACGGGCACGGGTAATGTTTCGTTATCGGGATTTGCTCGAAGCGCATCACAAGGATTTAGCGGAGGTCGTTACTCGCGAACACGGAAAAGTGCTGTCGGATGCCTACAACGAAGTCGGACGAGGAATTGAAGTGGTAGAACTGGCGGCTGGGGCACCGAACTTATTAAAGGGTGAGGTATTGCAGGGGGTAGCCCACGGAGTGGATACCATGATGTTTCGAGTCCCGTTGGGTGTCGTAGCAGGCATTACCCCCTTTAATTTTCCCGCCATGATTCCATTGTGGATGGTGCCGCCTGCCATTGTCTCAGGCAACACTTTTGTGTTAAAACCGTCAGAGCGGACCCCCATGACGTCCTTGCGACTGATGGAACTGTTGAAGGAAGCTGGCCTTCCCGACGGGGTACTGAATATTGTCCATGGTGGGCGCACGGTGGTGGATCGAATTTTGAATCACCCTGCCATCCGAGCCGTCTCTTTTGTTGGTTCCCAACCGGTAGCGGAACATGTTTACAGGACGGCCGCTGCTGCTGGAAAGCGGGTGCAAGCGCTTGGCGGAGCCAAGAATTTTCATATAGTGATGCCCGACACCGACCTTGGAAAAACAGTGGAGGCGTTGACTAGTTCGGCTTATGGGTCGGCGGGGGAGCGTTGCCTTGCGGGCTCAGTGGTTATTGGTGTTGGAGGAGTCGCAGATGAGTTAGTGGAGGCCATGCGGGATCGCGCACTGCATTTGGTGGTTGGTGATGGGACCGATCCGGCGACGGAAATGGGCCCCCTGATTCGTGATACCCACCGTGATCGGGTGGCAGGCTACATTGCCAGAGGTTTGGAAGAAGGGGCCAAGTTAGTGGTTGATGGGCGAGCGCATCCCATACCATCCCAAGGATTCTTTTTGGGGCCGACTTTATTTGACCATGTCACGGATGAGATGAGCATTGCACGCGAGGAGATTTTTGGTCCAGTGCTTAGTATCATGCGTCAGCCTGATTTGGTGCAAGCAGTGGCAGTTGCTAATCGCTCTGATTTTGGGAATACGGCGACCATCTATACCCGGTCAGGAGCATCGGCCCAATATTTTCGAGATCACATCCAAGCGGGTATGGTTGGTGTCAATATTGGTGTACCGGCGCCTGTGGCGTGGTTTCCGTTTTCTGGTTGGAAGCACTCATTTTATGGAGATTTGCATGCTACCGGAACCGATGCATTTCTGTTTTACACCGAGCGTCGGGTGATGACCTCCCGCTGGTGGTAACTTGTAAGACCAAAATATTGCTAAACTTTTTCTTTTTGGGGGGAGGTGACAAACAGGAGTTCTGAGCGTCATGATGTCGGTAGCGAATACCAAAAATTACACTTTGAGGGTTTTTTATTGTGGCATGACACGAATCTTGATGCAATCACCTCCGAGTTTCTAGGAGGAGTGTGGTAATGGAGATATGGACGACGTTGTTGGTGAGCCTATTTTCGTCTGCGGTGACCGCTTCCGGTTTTGCGCCATGAGCGCACGATTTCAGTGCGTGGATCCGGTATCCGGGTCGGCATCCGTGGACGCATTGGTGGCGGATGTTACGCTGGGCATAGCGTGGGGGCTGAATGTCGTCCTGTTGGTGGTGATTTGGATTCCGCCCTGGGGTGGGCGTTCCATTGCCTTACCGAAATCTCCGGATTCATCGCAAAGGAGGCTCCACGCCAGTGGAATTGGTGGTCGTCATGATTCAGGAGGTGGCGACATGGTTGCTGCAACGGAGGTGGACCAGGGTCGTAGATAGCGGGTACACAGCATTGGCCCGGTATCCTTTGTCTGAAGGACACATCATCGAGCAAGGGATGTGGAAAAACACGGTCGTCTACGATCTGGCCCCGACGCGACGGCGTCCAGTGTCCGCGGAGACCGCCGGGCTCGCTATGGACCCTTTCCCTCGGGCAAGGCAAGACGGTCAAAAGCATGCTGGAGGACCTATAGCGTAGGGAATATACGGCCTCACTGGTACCAAACACACTCTCATCTTGTAGTGAACTCAGGCCAAGGCTATTAGCCGAGCTATGGACAAAATAAGGTAGTCATAACAGTGTGGAAACCGTCTTCCCCCATTGTTGGAGATTGTTGCGGGCTTGCCCGCGGCGGTGTGGCAGACCGTTACCGTGGTGATCGGAGGGCCGTTGCAGGAGCGACTCTCCCGACCATTGGGCATCCCCATCAGGTGGTGTGCCGTATTCTCTTGGTCTTCGTGAGGGCCTCCCCGACCCGGCAACGTTGACCGGGCTCTTTACCACAGACCTGACCCGCACGGATTCGGCAGTCGTCCTGACTACAGTCCTTTGCACCGATTTCCATAAAGGCCCCGATGGGGCCTTTATGGAAGAAATTCTGGGGAATCTTCAGCGCATCTTAGTTCACGCCAGTTAGAGCCGGGTCGAATATTGCCTAAACCGCTAAACTTGAGAAATATTTTTTGCCGAATATGTAAATAGGGGGTGTTGGCCAGAACAATAGTCCGACTTGCTTAGGAGACGGCCTCAAATAGGGGCCAACACCCGAGAGATCCCTGGTTTTTGGCAATTACGACGGGCTCATTGGTTGTTGGGCCAGAGTTTTTTGCGCCGAATTGATGCCTCGATCGAGGCAATCCGCCACACCAAGTCTTAGAACTCCCGTTCTGACCCGCCGGGGGGCGGATCAACGACAGAAACCCCGGTGATTCCCGAGCTGCGCATGTTTCGGAACAACACACCCGGTTCAGGCAAGTTGATAAGTTGAGACGATCCAGGAAACCGAGGTGAATAGACGTCTTCGGTTAAGTGACGCCCATCGATCGGTGATCCATGTCACAATGATTTTCCTGCTGGAGGTCTAGACTCAAAGCCACAGGGTTTTGGGATAGGCTAACTTTATGGTACAGCATGCTGCGGGAGGTCATTTATGGAAGAAGCGGTCGTCGTTGAAGTTAAAAGTATCTTGAAACAAGGGATTTCCCTGTTTACCCACGTGATGGACACCGTGAACCAGTTGAAGTCAGGGCAAAGCCTCATTGTGAAGTCCACCTTCAACCCGCGGCCGTTGATGTCGCAGATGCGCCGTCGGGGTTATTCCGTGAGCCAGGAAAAAGTGGGCAAGATGATAATTACCACGTTCAGTCCTGCGGCGGAAAGCGCGGGACCGCAATTCCGCGAGACTGCCTTGGCTGCAGATACGCACATCGAGGGCCCAGAAGAGTTTCTTGACAATCGCGGTCTGGTGCCGCCAGAACCGATGCAGCGCACCTTGGCCACGCTGCACCATCTGCCAGTGGGCACTGTGCTGGTGATTCACAATGATCGGGTTCCGGTTTTTCTCCTGGGACAACTGGATGACGATGAATTTCCCTACGAAACTCTCGCTCAGCCAGATGAATCGGCGATTGTCAGAATTTTAAAGACCCATTAAGTGTGTGGGGTGACAAGTGATGGAGTATTCGACTCAGGATGCGGAGAGATACAAACCCAGCATCAATATTGAACAGGCCCCGCGCATGGCGGCGCCACTACTCTACCTCGGAACGGCTTATGGATTTTTGATTGCATCCGCCGTCCTTTTCATTGTCTATGCCAAGTGGGTTGCCCATGGGGCTTACGGCTACCCGCATGTCATTATGATGGTCCACTTTTTTACGCTGGGGTTTCTGTCCATGACGGCCATGGGCATTCTGAATCAATGGGTCCCGGTGGTTTTTGACGTGCCGCCGCTTGGCGTGCGCCGCGTATTCATCAATTTTGTCTTGTATTTCATGGGAATTTCCGGATTTGCATGGGGATTTGCCCAACAGTGGTGGGCCTTGTTGGCCGTCAGTGGGACGGTTTTGGCTCTCGCTATTCTCATTTGGAGCGCGGGTATCATGGAGCAACTGGGTCAGTCGTTCAAGCCGCGCGATTCGGTGTATCGGGGGATTCAAGGTGCCGTGGCAGGGTTCAACGTGGTCTGGGTCCTTGGGGTGTTCATGGCCCTATCGTTTTTCGGGTGGTGGCCGGAATACCAGGTGCTGCGGGTTCACATCTCAACTGCCCTTGTTGCATGGATGGGATTTTTGGTGCTGACGGTGCAGCAAAAACTGATTCCCATGTTTTCTATGTCCAAAGCAGAGGGTGTCAATCTTGGCATTTCCTTCTATTTGGCGGCGGGCGGCGTACTGTTGGGCTGGGTTTCCCTGTTCACGTCGGGGATTCTGCTGCGAATGGGAGCCGTGTTCTGGGTGGCGGCTGTCGCAGTGACTGTGATGCAGTCGATTCATGTGGTGCGGCAGGGTAAATCCAAGGTACTTGATCGGGTCTTCGTTGGCGTGGCTTCGGCATGGTTTTTGCTGTTGGCGGCCGCGGTGCTGGCATTTTGGCTGAGCCCTTTAGCGATTGTGCTGGCGTTTTGGGGCATGCTGACGCTCATTTTCAGCTATCAGGCACGCATTTTTCCTTTCATTGTGGCGGTGGCCGTGGCTAAACGGCTTCCCGGACCCGTTTTCAAAGCGTTCTTTATGGCCCAGGCTATGCATTCCAAAAACCAGCCGGTTGTTGCAGGGATGTTGGGACTGGTGGGAGCGGCGCTCGCGGTCATCGGCCGGGTAGCGGCGGTGCCAGCTGTCGAGGCGGCCAGCGGGGCCGTCGCGTTGTTGTTGGTCGCATCGCAATTTGCTGGGTTGGCAGCCGCAATGGTCCGAGGACGGAAGCAAGGACCGGTCCGACCGTGAAGCGGAATGCGACGAAGAGTCTCAAGATTGGACGGGCTTATACCCAGCGGACATCCCGTCTGGTTGTGCCCGTGCTGTTTTGGACCACCGGCGCAGTGGGCATTATGATCGGCTTCTGGCGCCTGTGGGCAGTGCGCGGCCTGGTTCTCCGAGGCTCGGTCGGACAGGGGCGAGTTATTGCGTCGGTGCATCTTTTCACCCTGGCGGGGTTTACCATGCTGATGATGGGTGCGTTGTATCAGCTGACACCGGTGCTGCTGAATTGTGAACCGGTGGAGGTTCGGTATTCCACCAGTCAATGGGCGATTTATACGCTCGGGATTCTTTTCTTTGTGATGGGGTTGAATTGCGGCTGGATGTCGGGGTTGGCGATGGGCGGCAGTGGCATTGTGGTCGGGATCGCCTATTTTCTCGTCAACCTGACGGGCCGTATCAGGCTTCGGACCACGTGGAACATTACCGCGTGGTTTTTTTCCGCTGCCTTGACATACCTGGGCCTGACTCTGGTGATGGGGGGGCTCTTGGTGCTGCGCTACAGTACCGGCAGTCCCTCGTTTTCACATGAGGTGCCTGTGCATTTGACCGTGGCGTTGGGGGGGTGGTTTGGCCTTTTGGTTGCCGGTGCAAGTTATCGGCTTTGGGCCATGTTTGGCCGTCGGCATCACGAGCCGCGGTACTGGCTTTGGACGTGGAGTTTCGCGAACGTGGCAGTTTTCTTCATAGTCATTGGCTATACTACGGTTCTGTGGCTCACGGACGTCGGATGGATTTTTCAGGCTGCGGCGTTTGTTTCGTACTGCGGGGATATTGCGGTCGCCGGGTTGTTCGACAGCCGAACAATGAAAGACCCAGCCCTCCGTACTCTCATGCTCAGCATGGCATTCTTGGCCGTATGGGAGGTGCTGGGCAGCATCGCCATGCTCGGGCATCAAGGAGGCTTATGGATTCCCGCACTCATGGCTTACGGACTGGGATGGGTGGGGATGAGCTTTCTGGGATTCGTACAAAAAATACTCCCTTTCATGGTGTGGTTGCACCGGTATGCGCACGTTCACGGCCGAGGGAAGATGCCCCGGTTGGAGGATATTTGGCGACCGTCATGGGCTTACGGCCCACTGTTCGGTGCGGCGTCGGGGCTGACAGCCCTGTTGTTGGCTTTTTGGCTGAAATCGAGTGCCCTGTTTAGTCTCGGCATCGTTCTTCAAATACTGGCATGGCTGCTGCTGCTCGTTATGGGAGTCAGGGCAGTGCGGGGCCCGCACCGCATGCCTGAATGATGAACGCACCATGAAGAATCTCAACGCGACGCAGAACTGAGGATGTTGGCGTTCCCGGCGGGACCGATTTCCCCTCTTTGTGACGAGCATCACCGTGCTTCGCCTATTGCAAAGATATAGTCAGCGAGTCAGCAGGGTTGTAACTGCTTCTCTAATTGCTCGTAAAGCATCATACTTAATGGTATACTATCTGCGGATGAGCAGAGTATGGATGATCAATTTGTGAGTATCGGAAAAGCGGCCAAGATGATCGGGATAAGCATTGAGGGCTTGCGCAAGTGGGAATCCGCAGGGATTTTGATCCCGGTGCGCACCTTGACCAATCAGCGACGTTACCGCGTGGCGGACTGACACGCCCTCATGCACGAGGATGCGCCCAATGCTG
>JAJZZP010000066.1 GCA_021797515.1 Bacillota bacterium
CGTGTACCCGTCCT
This sequence comes from Bacillota bacterium, assembly GCA_021797515.1. Lineage (GTDB taxonomy): Bacteria > Bacillota > Sulfobacillia > Sulfobacillales > Sulfobacillaceae > Sulfobacillus_C. The sequence continues at coordinate 15 of JAJZZP010000066.1, forward strand.
TTCGTCTCCCGACACAGACAGGTTCGCGATGGATCATGCATTTTCCTTTGCAGATTCGCAAACTATTTTTCAGAGGGCCCTAAGTTCCGTGGAATCGAGGCCATATGGTTAGATTAGCGAGGTAACTCTTATGCTACAAGGCCCGCACTCGGACCCCTTGCAGAGTCGAGTCCCTGCACGCATGGATCGCTTGCCGTGGAGTCGGTTCCACTGGCTGGTTATTGTCGGCCTGGGGGTCTCTTGGATCCTTGATGGACTCGAGATCCAAATTGTGTCTAGCGTGAGCCCTGTCCTGCAGAACCGTGCAACCCTCGGGTTGACCAGTGTCGACGTGGGTCTGGTCGGGACGGCTTACTTATTGGGCGAGGTTATCGGCGCTCTGGTATTCGGCCGACTAACAGACATGTTAGGTCGCAAGCGTTTTTTCCTCTGGACATTACTGCTCTATCTTGTAGCGAGCGGGTTGGCGGGTCTCTCTCCGACCTTGTGGGTACTGTTAACGTTTCGCTTCCTGGCTGGAGCTGGCATTGGGGGAGAATACGTTGCCATCAATTCCGCTATTGACGAGCTAATCCCTCCACGTCATCGGGGTCGTGTTGATATTGCGATCAACGGAACCTATTGGGCTGGTGCCATGATTGGTGCGGCCTTGTCGATTCCTCTGCTGAATCCTCATATACTGCCGATCAATGTGGGTTGGCGTCTTAGTTTCTTCATCGGCCCGTTTATCGGGCTTATCATCATCTATGTGCGGCGCTTCATTCCCGAAAGTCCTCGCTGGTTAATGACCCACGGTCGGCTCGAGGAAGCGCGCCGCACCGTCGCAGAAATTGAACAAAAAATTCGCGCACGCGGGGTAAAACTGGAACCGGTTCCCAACACTAAGACAACGACCGTCACCGGCCACGGCACGGTCTCTTATGCACAGATCGCTCGAACGATGTTCCGAAAAGTATCCTTCGCGGTCATTTCTCGGATTGTCCATGATGGTAACCCAAGCGTTTCTTTATAATGCCATTTTCTTCTCGTACGCCCTGGTGCTCGCCCACTTCTATCATGTTGCCCCCGACCACATCGGGTATTACTTCTTTCCGTTCGCGGTTGGTAATTTAGCTGGCCCTCTACTCCTCGGGAACCTCTTTGATACGGTCGGCCGGCGCAAGATGATCCTGTTCACCTATGGCACGTCCGCGATCTTGCTCGCCGTGTCTGCGTGGCTGTTTCATCAAGGGGTCCTCAATGCCACCACGCAGACGTTACTATGGTGCGCAGTATTTTTCTTAGCATCGGCCGGTGCTTCTTCTGCCTATCTGACTGTGAGCGAGATCTTCCCGCTAGAGTTGCGGTCACAAGCCATTTCATTCTTTTTTGCGATTTCTCAATTGGTGGGCGGAGTGGCGGCGCCCACCATCTTTGCAAGTTTAATCGGCAACGGCACGAATGTCGGTCCGCTGACCATTGGATATTATATCGGTGCTGCGATTATGTTCGCGGGCGGAATCGTTGGCTGGTTCTTCGGCGTGAACGCGGAACGGCAAGCGCTGGAGGACATCGCTGCCCCGCTATCGTCTGTGTCTACGGGACAGAAAAACCCTTGAGGGAGCGCGGATTGCCCCTGATTGTGATGCTCCCGATGGCCGTCAGTCGATTCGCTAGCAACATCCATCCGCCGCTCTCATCGAGAGGAAGGTGGTCACGGAGAACAACTATATATCCCAGACTCCGCGTGTCAAAAAGATAATCGTGGGTTTCTAGAAACCTAAAACCTTAGGATACGGCGACCGCTGTCACGTGGCGGATCACTAACTTGGCACCGAAGTTTGCCATATCCATGCGGTGGGCACGGAGGTGAAAACCGCGTCTTGTTGCCGAACAAAATCAAGACCTACCCCATTAAACCGCAATTGAACAATGGCCAATGTAGGGTCATAGATCCATATATCAACCATTGTAGTTGGGCTTGGAAAACCTTGATGTTTGATTCCCGTAGTAATACGGCATATATCGAGCTGCAGCTCAACTACAATTTCCATCAGATTATATTGTCCTGTCCGATATCCGTTGGAAAGTCCGTCATCCTGATACCATGAAGTTCTTATACCTTGAGACAGATGGATCATCCATTGAATCCGGGTTGGCAAGGGGAGCGCCGTCACTTGGGGTGATTGTAGAAGCAGCAAGCTATCGTTTTTGACGAGGGCTGGCAACACGTGTAGCGGCCAGTTCACCACTTCATATGCGGGTCCTCGAAACACTTGGCTGGTGTCTAGGGTATACCAAGTACCATCGGGAAACCAAACTGCCCGATGATCTATTGCTGCGTCCAGGATAGGTGCCACCAGCAATTCCGCGCCTAGCAAAAATTGATCTTGCAATACCAAGTCGTGAGGTGCGTTTTCGTAATGATAAAGCATCGGTCGCATAATAGGCCGACCATAGCGGTGGGCCTCCCAGAACAATTGATACAATGTCGGCAGGAGACGATAACGCCATGCGATTAAATGAGCAACCTGCCGTTCAACCTCCGGACCGAAGCTCCAAGGTTCTTGTCTGGTGGTGCCCATAGCACTGTGATTGCGGAAAAATGGCGTTAGAGCTGCCGCCGCCACCCACCGAGCAAACAGTTCCGGTTGGCAATTGCCTTGAAATCCACCGACATCGGTACCGACAAACGGTTGACCTGAGAGGCTCAACGACAGCAGCATGGGGATCATTTGCCTCAGTGCACTATAGAGACTATGGTTGTCGCCGGTCCAAATTGCCGACCATTTTTGCAGTTCGCTAAAACCCGACCGACTGAGGACAAAAGGGCGGGAATCGGGGTCGTGGATTTCCATGCCTAAAAAACTTGCCTTAGCCATTTCCCGTCCATAATAGTTGTGAACTAGCCGATGGGAGGTCATCTTATCCGAAGAAGTTTTATGGACGGAATCGTCGGGCAGGCTGTGGTTTCCGGTATCAAACAAAGACGGTTCGTTCATGTCGTTCCAGATACCGTCAAGCCCAGTGTCCAAGAATTGTGCTATACGGCGCATCCACCACTGCTGCACGTGCGGATCAAAAAAATCGGGAAACACAGTGGGCCCCGGCCAAACCCGTCCTTGCACCACAGAACCATCGCGATACGTCACCAAACATTGTTTGCCTATGGCGTCCTGGTAGAGTTCCCAGTCGGGGTCGGCCTTTATTCCAGGGTCGATAATTGCCACCGCGTGGAATTGTAATTGATGCAGTTGATGGAGGAGCCCTTGAGGGTCGGGAAAATTTTGGGGATCCCAGGTAAAGATGCGGAATCCATCCATATAGTCAATATCCAAATAGATCACGTCGCAGGGTATTTTTCTTTCCCGGAATGTCCTTGCGATATCCAGCACCTCATCGGCCGATTGATAACTCCAGCGACTTTGCTGATATCCTAAAGCCCAAAGTGGTGGTAGTGGCATGTAGCCGGTGATGCGAGAAAACCGGCCTAAAGCCCCGTCCAAATGAGTATCATAGATGCCGTAATAGGTGAATTGCGGTGATTCGACAGTGATGGACACCAGGTTTCCATCCGTGAAGTCCGTGAAAATCCGGGCCCCACTTTCAATATAAGTGCCCCATACGTAATCTGCCGACCACCCCCACCAAACAGGATGGCTTTGGTACAATGAGTCCGAGAGTTCTGTATGAATTTCTGCAGCATCGCGATTCCAAAAGGTGATTTTAGTGTTCCGTTTGTCGAGCGGTAAAGCGGATTCACCGCCCCCGAGATAATGAGAGTAAAGGCGGTCTTTGGTTATCACCGTATACCCATTCTCGCATTTTGGGGGCCTATGGTCTTGGTCCAAGAGATGGCCTTCGGGTGTTTCCCAACGGACTGTTTCGTCGATAGGGTTAAAGGTTCCAACGAGCCCGGCTGAGGCAAATATCAACCTGGTTTGAGAGTCTTCGATAATAGACCAGTTTTGCGAAACCGCTGGGACTGATATGTCGGGCAGATCTGGATTGACGCGTATTTTTACTACACGAGAACCTAACGCCGTCAATCCGTAGAGGGCTCCCGATATTCTGATCAACAGTTCCTGCTCATGAAACCACCATGCCGTGGAGTCGGCCATTTGAGAAGCTCCTTTGTCAATCGTTACTAGATTGATTGGAAAATATAGAGTATTGCACCCATGCTTATCATCCCAGCTGCCGTTGCAATAAGCGCCTGCCCCCAGGGTATGCGGTAGACATAGTAGACTGCACGAAGTGCCATAGCAAAAAAGCCAATTAGGGCGACCAATTGGCCAATGCCGAAGGGCACTAACGAAAGCAACACGTAGAGAACAATCCATCCGGACAGAACGACCATTTCCCGCCTAAGGTCGGTCACAGAGAAATATCGGCGATGGGATCCGGTGCGCCCGATGACCCAGTCCGTCACCCAAGTCATACCGTAATAAAACAAAAAAGCCAAAAACAGGGTATTAACAAACATAGTCAACAGTAACAGGAAGTGAAAGCCTGACATTACCGTGAGTATGATGACCCGAATGAATCCGGCCACTAATGCATTACCCCATACCATGCGCTCGGTCCACAGTTGCCGTCCTGCCAGTTGCAGAGGATGATGCACTATGCGCTGCCAATACGCCACCAGATCGTCCGGTTGATGAGAAGAGCCTGGGCGTTGTTTTTGGCTTCCCCGCGATTGCTGACGTTTTCGCTGCTTATCGCGAAATGAGATCAGTTTTTTAGACATGACGGAGACCTCCTCAATAGGCTCATAATATCAAATAACTGTCCGATGCGGGAGTGCCATTCGCTTGCTATAGTCAGTCTAGAGCGGGTCGGGTACAATATGAGGAAAGATGGCGTGTTGGAAAGGAGTTTTTTTGTGTCTCTAGCCTATTTCCGGAAGCAGTTAATGCCACTGGAGGAAGCCAACGTATCAATTGCCACCCATGCTCTAAATTACGGCACAGGGTGTTTTGAAGGGATCAGAGGCTACTATAACGAGTCTACCAATACACTGCAAGTGGTAAAACTGACCGAGCATTATCAACGCTTTTTGCGTTCTTGCCGCATTATGCGAATTGATCCGGGTTACACCGTTGATGAATTGTGCCGGATCACGATTGACCTGTTGCAAAAAAATTCCACGCGTACCGATGTCTACATCCGTCCTCTGGCTTTTAAGGCGGATCCTGTCATTAAAGTTACCCTGGAAGGGATTCAGGATGAAGTCGGCATCTTTACCGTTCCTTTAGGCGACTACCTGCCAACCACTGGCATTCACGTAATGGTATCCTCATGGCGTCGTCTGGAAGACAATGCCATTCCTTCCCGGGCCAAGGTAACCGGATCTTATGTGAATACGGCGTTGGCTGTGGCCGATGCACATTTAGCCGGTTTTGACGATGCTGTGTTCCTCAGCGAAAATGGCCACGTTGCTGAGGGAAGTGCTGCCAACCTGTTTATCGTGCGGGACGGGATGCTGATCACCACACCTGGCACGGAAAATATTTTGGAGGGAATAACCCGCAATATTGTGATGGAATTGGCTAACGACCTCGAGATTCCGGTTCAGGTTCGGCCGATCGACCGAACTGAACTGTATGTTGCCGACGAATTATTTCTGGTGGGCACCGGCGTGCAGATTGCGCCGATTTCACGCATCGATCACCGAATTGTGGGTTCAGGCACGGCAGGACCGATCACGGTCAAACTCCAACGCATATACTTCGATGCATCTCGAGGGTTGATACCACAGTATCTGCAATGGCTGACGCCCGTAACTTACGATGCGCGTAAAGAATAGGGGAGGCGATTTACCATGCACGATGAAACTTTGATGAATATATTGACCCAAAATCACGTGATTGCCGTGGTCGGAATGTCTCCCAAACCAGACCGCGCCAGTCACCGCGTCGCCTTGTACCTGCGGGATCATGGGTACCGCATTATTCCCGTAAATCCAGGATTTAACCAAATCCTGGGTGAGACGTGTTATCCCGATTTGGAATCCATTCCCGGTACCGAAAAAGTGGGCATTGTTGACGTGTTCCGTAAGCCCGACGATACGCCTCCAATTGCGGAATCTGCAGTGCGCATTGGGGCGCGGGTATTGTGGCTGCAATTAGGTATAGTCAATGAAGTGGCCGCATCGATCGCTGAGTCTGGAGGCCTTGTTGTGGTGCAAGACCGCTGTATGAAAATTGAGCACGAACGGTTGATAGGCTAGGGGGAAAGGATTTATGACCAATATTGGTGAGAACAGCATTGTGGATGCAGTGTTGAAGCAACTGCTCCAAAGGGGATGGGAAGCTTCGGCACAACCTCAGGGTGACGCTCATGTAATATCCTGGGACCCACATTTTTATAATATGTTGCGGTGGGTTGTGCTACCAGGAAATTCGGGAACCTTTCTCGGATGCGAGTTAAATAAGGGACTCGATCGTGCAGCTCGTGGCTATAATGCGAGTTCGCGATTGATTATGCAACGCCCATGGGTGTGGAAACTAGTGGGCGAAGATGCAATAGCAGCAAAACTTTCAGAGTACGGCACGTCGACCGTGAATCTTGAAGTCACCAGCGGACTCATCCCTGGGTTTACCCCCGAGGAGACACCATTTCGTCATCGATTTTCCTGGCAATGTGACAATGGACATCTCCTATTGAACGAATCCGTATACGACGTGTCAAACGTTGGAGCGCTAAGCCAATACACGGAACTCAGCCAAGTGTTTCAACATTTGACACGGCTTGCCGAATATCGTTGGCTGTGGGTGCGGGTGACTTGGGGACATACCGTAGCCAAAGGTTCAGTTGAAGCCGCACTTGAAGATCTGATAAAAAATTTCGGTACATGGTATCACATGGAGAATGAACCCGCGATCGCGCCGGGAGGTTAATTATGGCGAAAGAAAATTCATTCGATATTGTATCCACGCCCGATCTTTCAGAATTGCAAAATGCCATTGACCAGACACGCCGGGAAACTGCTACACGATATGACTTTCGGGGCAAGGACATCTCGGTGGGGTGGGATGCCAGCAATTGGCTCGTCGTATTGCAGGCCCCCGAAGGACTGATCATGGATGCGTTACAAGCGGTACTAACTGAAAAATGTGCGCGCCGTAATGTCTCATTGCGTTTCTTGGCATTTGGCGAACCCAAACACCGGGGATTAGATCAAAGTCGTGTGGAAGTGACGATCCAACACGGCATAGAGACTGGCAAAGCCAAAGAGATTCAAAAGGCAATTCGGGGCAAATTCGCCAAAATTGATGTTCAAATTCAGGGGGATGCATTGCGGGTCAGCTCAAAGAGCAAGGACGACCTTCAGCAGGTGATGCAATTTGTCCGCGGATCAGATTTTGGACTGGAACTCAACTTTAATAATTTCCGCTGAACCGAAGCCATCGAATCACTACAACTCATCTGGCTAACATTTTCTGCAGAGAGGGGAGACCAAAATGGCGGTTGAAACAGCCCCTAACCGGTCCACAAAACCGTCCGTGTCTCGCCTTTTTGCTTGGCGTCCGTGGCTGATTGTGGGAACCATTGAAATATTATCTTTTTGTGTTCGCTGGATTGGGTACGGACGATACCCCGGGTTGATTTACGACGAATATTACTATGTTCCTGCAGCCGATATTCTTCTCGGCCGCCATAGTCCTGTCCACGTTCGACATGCCGTGCCGGGCATCGATCCCAACTTGTTGTCGCATCCGCCATTGGCTAAAGAACTCATCGCATTATGCCTTTTATGGTTTGGTAATCATCCCTGGGCCTGGCGGCTTCCCGGAGAGGTTCTAGGAATTTTAGTGCCGATTGGTGTATTTTTAACTGCCCGTGCTTTGTTTGATTCTGAACTGACTGGATATATCGCTGCCTTATTGTCCGCGGTTGATGGGATTATGATTACCATCAGTCGTGTAGCTCTGCCCGATTCCACGGCATTTCCCTTTGTCATTCTCAATATGTTGGGTCTGTGGTTGTTAATGGCACGGATGCGAAATGGTCGGCAGACTAAACCATGGGTCTGGATTTTGTGGGGAGTTAGTTTGGGATTAGGCCTGGCGGCCAAATGGATTGGTGCACAAACTATTCTGGCCAGTTGGCTATTTCTACTAGCCAATAAGAAATGGATTGGGTCACCCAAAAAATGGCTTGTGATAGCCCTGTCAGTGACCTGGGTACCCCTGATTGCCTATTTTTTAACTTATTTCTACGCGTTTGGTTCAGGATTTCATCAGAGCTGGCTGCCTCGTAATGTATTTTTAGCCTTCGGTAAACTGCAATATCTTATGTTTAAATCCATGTGGTCATTGACCTTTTACCATCCTTGGTCGTCCAACGCGTGGTCTTGGATGTTATTGCCGCGGCCCACCGCTTTTCTCATTATCTCCCATGCTGATCACTTAATACGGGTGATGGCATTTTCCGATCCCCTCGTCATTTGGCTGGGATTTTTTTCTTTAGTTATTGGCACTTGGCGATTGGGGTGGATTAAAAAGCAAAATTGGTGGGCGTGGATCTATTTGGACATTTGGTGGTTGGCATTTTACGGCACCTGGTTGTTGACCCCGCGATCGAAGTTTACCTACTATTTATTGTCGGCTATGCCTGCTTTTATCATAGCTGCCAGTGCCCTTTGGACTCACTTATGGACGCACCGACGTCCGATGGCTCGCGTGGTGGCATGGATTGGGGCGACCGCGGTCGCCCTGTCTTCCTTGTACTTGATGCCTCTATGGGTAGGCTTTCCGACTCCCACCGGATTTTACCATCACTGGTTGTGGTCACCAAGCTGGAATGCCAAACCTCGCAGTGGCAGCGTGGTTGAGGCAGCAACCATCCCCGCATTGGTTTCGCTTCCAACTTTAAGTTCGCCTTTCAGTTCGCATATCCATGTTGCCGCGGTGACATCGTGGGCGCAATTTGAGTTGGGGCCGCAGCATAACACGGTGTTGGCGACTCAAGGTCCGGTAGCTACAGGTTATGCCCGCAGTTTTGCAGGACCTATCGTGGATCCTCCGGCAGTGGTGGACAATGTGGCCTACTTTGGCACCAACGATAATGTTGTTGTAGCTTGGAGTCTGGCATCGGCACAAGAACTGTGGCAAGTGACAGTACCCAATATGGTAATGACCACACCGTTGGTGGACAAACAAGAGGTGATCGTAGGACTTGGCAATAATATATTTCGGGATTATAGCGCCAAAACGGGTTGGGTGCGCGGCAGCGGAACCAACGGGGTGATGGCAATTAATCGTATCACAGGGCATGAATTGTGGTTTTTTCCCACCACGGGAGAGGACATGCCGACTCCAGTGCTATGGCGCGGAGTGCTGTATCAGGTTACCGGCGGGGGACACTTGGATGCCATCAATCCGCAAAATGGCCACTTGCTGTGGCATATTGAATTGTCCGGATTTGACAGCATGTCGAGCCCGACCGTGGTTGGGGACATATTGTACGTGGCGACCAACGTGTACAAAGACGCATATCCTGCCAATGCGTCTACAGTATGGGCAATCAAGTTAAGCACCCGTCAAGTTCTTTGGTCGCGCAATCTTCCTGTAAAAAGCGGTTTGTCTGACTGCAGCCCGGCCAGTAACGGCCGTCTAATATTTATTGCTGGAGCACCTTCGCTTACCGACAATACCAACGGGCAGGCTCGGATTAGTAATCAAATTTTTGCCATTAACGCAAAGTCCGGTACCGTCGTATGGCAAAAACGGCTGGGAAGTGGCATGATGACGGTAGACGTCGAAGAAGAGGGAACCCCGTTGGCAACTGGCGGCATGGTGTACATTGGCAGTCCGGCGGCCAAGAAAGTGGTGGCACTCAATGCTGCGAATGGACACATTATATGGTCGCAATCCGTTGGCACCGGTGTTACCGCAAACCCAGTACTAACAGGATCAGAACTTTGGGTACTGGGGGACACCGGAGACATTTTGCTGTTAAACGCGAAAACCGGAATCGTACAGCGCCGGGTCAACCCGAAGATGGGGAAGTTTGGCCCGGGAGCGCCAATCATTATGGGCCATGCGCTGATTGTTGGAAGCTTGTCGGGGCAACTAGGCGTGTTTCGGGTGTCGTAGCAAAAATTGAGTGGGGAGGTTTGACCAATGTTAACCAAGAGATGGAACACACTGGAACGACAACGACCAGCATTGAAATGGGTCAAGTGGGGGGAAATTGTTGGAATCGTGCTGACTCTCGGAGGAATCGCCGGAATGGGAAGCTGGATTTTTGGTTTGATTGTTATGGCTGGTTTTGGGATGTGGGGCTTTCGTATTCTAAACCAATGAGCATTGACTAAATTCGCCATTGCGGTTGGTTTTCGCGATGGATGCATTTGTGTCATCTGGGAAGAGAAAGTGTAGCCGATATCCTACGGCAAATGGCATAATAGATTCGAAAAGATCTGAGCGATGATGACCTCCGCATAATAGGACGTGGACAATTGGCCTCGATCACAGACCAACGCCATCTCACTTCGCCAAACCGCCTGACCGCTGGAATTTTCATGGCGGTTGCAGGAGCATGTCTTTGGGGATTGTCAGGCACCGCAGCTCAGTATCTGTTTGAGCACACGGCAGTGACGCCGGGTTGGCTTGTAACCATAAGGATGGCCGTGTCCGGTGTTTTAATATTGGCATATGGTGCCATCACTCAAGGCGTACGGCCAATGGAGACGCTATGGAAGACCCGCGATTGGCGTGCGTTGATAGTGTTTGCATTGGTGGGATTGCTCGGGGTCCAATACTCCTATTTAGCTGCAATCCAGTCGGGCAACGCTGCCAGCGCGACACTGCTGCAGTATCTAGGGCCCTCTTTAGTTACTCTCTGGGTTGCGGTGAAAACGAGACAATGGCCGCGGCGGCGACAAATTGTTGCAGTGACGTGCACTTTGTTCGGTACCTGGCTGGTGGTCTCCAATGGCCATTTCGCTCTCCTTAGTGTGCCGTCGCTCGCTGTATTCTGGGGATTACTATCGGCGGTTACATTAGCGTTCTACAGCCTGTTTCCCAGCCCTTTGCTAAAACGATGGGGTGCTGTTTCCGTGGTCGGTTGGGGGATGTTGGTAGGGTCTCTTGCTGCCGGATTGCGATGGACGCCATGGCACATTGTACAATGGCCCCATAGCCTGTTGGCGTGGACTCTATTGGGATTCGTAGTAGTTGGTGGTACTACGGTGGCATTTTTACTTTATCTGATGAGTCTGTCGCGGCTGTCAGCAAGCACAGCGAGTGTATTGACCAGTGCTGAACCCTTGGTTGCCACGGTAGCGGCAATGGTTTGGCTTCATGTTGATCTTCACCCACTTCAAGATGTCGGTGCCGCTATGATTATCGCCGGGGTGATCATTCTTGCCTTGCGCCCCGAAACGCATATCGAATAAGGATCGGTCACGGCACAAAATTTATTTCCTAAAATAGCCCTTAGGGTTATTGGTAACTATATATAGTAGTTTATAATGGCAATTACACCAGATAATGGGGGTGTTAATGTGTGAGATGTCCCTTTTGCCAATACCCAGACAGTAAGGTGCTTGATTCTCGCCCAGCGCACGATGGGCAGGAAATCCGACGTCGGCGGGAATGTTTGGCGTGTCACCGTCGGTTTACCTCTTACGAACGGATTGAGGATTTGCCCCTATGGATTATAAAAAAGAGTGGCCAGCGGGAAGCGTTCGATCGGGGAAAAATACTCAAAGGCATTATGACCGCCTGCGAAAAGAGACCCATTGCTCTAGAACAAGTCGAAAGTCTCGTTGATGATGTGGAGCGGGCTTTGAAAGATGGCCATCCTCGCGAGGTGTCGACTCGACAAATTGGGGAGTTGGTTATGGAGAGATTGCAAGGACTAGACGAGGTGGCGTATGTGCGGTTTGCCTCTGTTTACCGGCAATTTACCGATATTGAGGGCTTTCGCCAGGAGTTGGAGCGACTGATTCAAGCAACTCGCGGCGATCAATCTTGACCCGGTTGGGATAAGGTGCAAGGAGGCACTTATGGAATTAAACACAGGATTTTCATCGGAATTGAGCTGGAAAATATTCTTGGATCGGTACACGGTTAAGGACCCCAGCCGAAGTTTTGCAGTGGGCGATTTGGCCATTGCCCTGGTGGAACCCCATCCAAAATGGCCGAAGAAGGACATTGGGATCGTCCGTGCCCTATTGGCCGACCAATATCTTTCGATCGAACTAATTACTGGGCCACAAAAAGGTGAATTCATCGAGCGGCGGGTGGTGGAGTGCGATCGCCCATTAGAGACGAATATTACTGAGGTGGCATCTCGCATTGCGCGTGGAGTAGCTGCAGTGGAACCCACATCATCACGAATACAGGTAGAAGAAAGCTTTGCCGATGAAATTGCGGGCTTGCGCTTTATTCCCGGTGGGCGGATTTGGGCAGGAGCTGGAACCAATCAACAACTTACATATTTTAATTGCTACGTCATACCGAGCCCTCGAGACAGCCGAGACGGGATAGTAGAAACATTGGGCCAAATGATCGAGATTATGAGCCGTGGCGGAGGAGTGGGCATCAATATTTCTTCTCTGCGACCGGCTCGGGCTGCGGTGAGGGGAGTGAACGGTCGATCCTCAGGGGCCGTATCTTGGATGGACTTGTATTCTCGAGCTACCGGATTGGTGGAGCAAGGCGGGTCGCGACGTGGAGCTCTGATGTTGCAGATTGAGGACTGGCATCCCGATTTATGGCGTTTTATTGAGGTCAAGAAGTCCCCTGGGATGGTGGAAAATGCCAACATTAGCGTACGCATTTCGGATCAATTTATGAATGCGGCAAAGGCCGACGGGGACTGGGAGTTGGTATTTCCGAACACTTCAGATCCCGAGTACGACACCCTTTGGGATGGCAATTTAGAAACCTGGAAGAAGCACGGAAAACCGGTTGTGGTCTATGAAACGGTGAAGGCGCGCAAGATATGGCAAGCCATTATCGAAGGCGCCTGGGCAGCCGCCGAACCGGGGATTGTATTCGACGAAAGGCATGAAAAAGATTCCAATAGCTGGTATTTTAATCCCTTAATTAGTACTAATCCGTGTGCTGAACAACCGTTGCCAGCATGGGGAGTATGCACTTTGGGTCATATCAATCTGGCCGCATTTTATGATAAGGTCCGCCGCGATGTTGATTGGGATGCATTAAAGGTTACGGTCCGGATGGGAACTCGATTTTTGGACGACATCGTCGACGCTACCCCATATTTCTTTGATCAAAATTATCAAAACCAACAGAAAGAACGAAGGATTGGACTGGGCACTATGGGATTAGGCGAATTATTAATTCGCCTTGGACTTAGGTATGGGAGTCAGGAATCAATTAAATTCATTGACAAACTTTATGCGTTTATGGCCCGGGAAGCTTACCTTTACGATGTGGAGCTCGCCCAGGAAAAGGGGGCTTTCCCGGCCTTTGACGCGGAGAAATACCTTCAAAGCGGGTTTATGCAGCGCATGCCGGATGACGTTCGCGAGGCCATACGCCAACACGGTACGCGAAATGTTACCATTTTAACGCAAGCCCCAACCGGAACCGTTGGCACAATGGTGGGCACCAGCACAGGTATTGAGCCATTTTATGCATTGACGTACTATCGTCAATCTCGTCTCGGGTTTGATGAGCAGTACGTCCCCGTGGCGCAAGAATGGAAAGACGCGCATCCAGATCAAGAATTGCCGCCATATTTTGTCGGGGCCATGGACTTGACACCGGAAGAGCATGTTTATGTACAGGCGGCCATCCAACGCTGGACAGACTCGAGCATTTCCAAAACGGCCAACGCACCGAGTACCTACACAGTCGAGGATACGGCCAAACTGTATGAACTAGCTTACGACCTTGGATGCAAGGGGGTTACCATTTATCGTGACCAAAGCCGTGAAGAGCAAGTTCTACATTTGACCAGTGAAGAGGCGGAGCCGTCGCCATCCCACCAAGAGTCTCCCGCGGTGGAAGTGTACCCAGTGCCGGCGACGGTCAATGGTCATACGTTTCGCAAGGAAACACCGGCTGGCACTGCGCGGGTCGTCATCAACGAAGTCGATGGCAATCCTTTTGAAGTCTTTATGCTTTTAGGACGGGCCGGATCCGAAGTACAGTCTTTTATGGAATCTCTGGGACGAGTTATAAGCCTCTACCTGCGTTCTCACGGGGACCTGACCCCAAGAAGACGGTTAGAATTAGTAGCGGAACAGCTTAAAGGCATCGGAGGTGCCAATCAAATGGGCTTTGGACCCGGGAGGGTTTTAAGCGTAGTCGATGCGATTGGCCAATTGCTCGAAGGCTACCTGCATGAAGAGTCGCACAATGAGGTGGCCGCCACATTTGCCTTGCCGTTACGCTCGTCGCAAATACCTCAAAGACGTAGCCGTGCTCCAGAAATGGATCTGTGTCCACAGTGTGAAGCGCCAACATTGGTCTACGAAGAAGGATGCCAGCATTGCGCGTCATGCGGCTATTCGAAGTGTTAGGGGATCACTAACAGGACTGTTTTGGATGGACGTTCAGGAAATCGGGAAGTGACCGCGGTTGCATCCCGATTTTCTCTGTACCGCGGCATTCGAGAAGGAAGGCCGGACAAAGGGGTTCCTTAAAGGTTCTTGCGGGGCAACGGCCGCATGCGGATCCGTTCATCGTCCACGACAGAGAAATGGCCAGACCAATCAGCCCTGCTACGAACAACGGTCACGATGCGTTCCGCATCATCATGGGGAAGTCCTCGGTCGATGCGAATCAAGAGGACGCCGGACGAGGCCGGCAAACCAAGCCGCACCGCCAATTCACCGAAATCCCTGTCTTGCGTGATGATCAGTCGTTGTTCCTCGTGGGCAATCCGTAGGACATCGGTGTCACGGATCCCCGAGAACTGTTCTTTAACGGAGATCACGTCATATCCTGCCGAGCGCAAGGCCCCGACTACCCTGCCGCCAATGTTCTCGTCGGCCAGAATGCGAAGGCTAGCTCGGGTTGACATAAATGCGCTCCGACTTCAACAACTCGCCGGCATAGGCCAGACACGCTTGGATATCCTCCGCCGTGATATGGTCGTATTCTTCGAGAATGTCGGTCACCGTCGCCCCTCGGCCTAATAATTCGAGGACGAATTCCACAGAGATCCGGGTTCCTTTGATGATGGGCTTGCCCGCTAGGACTTCCGGATCAACGGTGATTCGCTCTTCCCAGTTCACATCGCTCACCTGATTTCTCATGAAATCTCGATCATGCTTCACCGCCATTATACACCGGTAGGAACTCGGCGGAGAGTAAACGCGGGCCTGCTCCGGTGAGGCATTCCACCTGTGTAGTTTCAGGTGAGATCGTCCCGGTTTCCAGTAATACGCTCAAACTACCTGTGTAGGAAGGCTGAGGAACGACACCTAAGAAGTGTTGAATTGGGTTCATTACGATTTAGTCATCAGGTAGCTTAAACTGGCTTAGGGACTACGGCAGAGATTTGTGTACATACACATTTCTCTACCGTACTAAGGCGGCCTGGGGTAATTAATTTTCATTTTGCAAAGGAATTTGCCGGTTGAATGTGGAATGTTCTCCCAACACCTGATTGGGAGGAATCGATCCATGTACACCGACGACATCGAAGAGCAATTG
>JAJZZP010000169.1 GCA_021797515.1 Bacillota bacterium
GGTTGTTTGATCATAGTAAGAGGGATTCGACATTAATCACGGATTTCCTTTGCGAGAATATTCCGACTATTAGTCGCCTTATTGGGAAACCCCTAATTTACCAGATATTGACATGCGGAACATGGGATATAAATTTTTCCGTTAGGGTACGTGATTTTATAGATGACTTTCATGGCCGTTCGCTCTGCTCTCTGGCCATCCGCTCTTCCACGGCCCGACGGATATAGGCCATCCGGCTCTCTCCGGCAGATTCTGCTGCTTCGCCGAGGCGGGTAATCCAGTCCCGGCGGGCGCGGATGGTGATGGTGATATTGTCGGGCTTGTGACGGTCACTTTCCATGTTTTTTTCCCCTCTCTCGTTTAGTGTAATGTGTGGAGACACCAAATATCCAAGGAGATGACAACCATGATGCATCAACACACATCCTATGACAAACCCCGGGCTTATGCCGGCAAGCGAAAGGAACCCATCTATTACTCGAACCTGCACCCTGGTCCTCAAGACCCTCCGCCGGTGTCGGATCCCAAATCGCGGCCCTGGCGTAAGCGTCATCGGCAGGCGGCCATCGGTGGTACACTCATCACAGGAGAGGGACAGTAACATGGACCTGAAAGCGCCGTTGGAGGAATTGGATGTGATGATTAGAACCTTCAATGACTGCAAACGTGTCGGCATAGACACCGTGGGTAGGGCTTGTGTGGCCGTGACGAATCAAGATCTGGTCACGCAACTGGGCATCGTCGCGTTCGGCCCGCGGACTTGGCGCGACTTGGATGAGCGCTTGGCCGTCTTTGGTAAGACCGCCGCCCAAGGGGAGGGGCAGCGATGGACGGGATGAACTGGGCCGAACGCGGACTGTTGAACCTCGTACGGAAGGCGCTTTGGATTGGCGGCATATGGCTGGTGGTGCGGTACGGAGTGTTGCACTTCCCTGCTGTGCAGGAGGCGGGGCGTGGTTTTTTTCGGCCAATATGCCCCACGCACCACTATGATGCCTACCACAGCCCCCTGCAGCCATCCGATAGAGGTTTGCGCGTGATCACAGTGGTCCCCCTTGCCCTTCCCAAGAAATTCCTCCGTAGGGCAGGAAATTCCGGTAGTGATGGCGAATTATGGCGAAAAGCGAACGACGACGTCATGCGGATATAGAGCCACGCCTAAGGGAGATCGACCATCATTGACCATTTATGACCTATTAGCGGAACGCCGCGAGACTGCACGCACTACACGGGACCAGGGCGACCAATTTGAACGCCTCATGCACGCCTTCTTTCGGACGGATCCGCTGTATCGGGAGAAGTTTTCGGACGTGTGGGTATGGCAGGATTGGCCGGGTCGCAACGGACGGCCCGATTGTGGCATTGATTTGGTGGCGCAACAAGCCGATAGTGACGACCTCTGGGCCCTTCAGTGCAAGTTCTGGGACCACCGCGTCACCAAAGAGGACTTGGATTCCTTCTTTACCGAATCCGGTAAACGCCCGTTCACGCAACGCCTGATTGTGGCCACCTCCACCCTCAGCAAACATGCCGAAGAAGCCATGGAAGGCCAGTGGGTGGATACGCATACCCTGACGCTCGACGATTTGGACCACAGTGCCATTGACTGGGGCCAATTCTCGTGGGCTCATCCCGATTCCCTCCGTATCCGGCAACCGAAGATCCCCCGTCCGCATCAAGAGCGGGCCATTGCCGACGTGCTGGAAGGGTTTCAGACCGCTGATCGCGGCCAGTTGATTATGGCGTGCGGCACGGGAAAGACCCTGACCGGTCTCCACGTCGCCGAGGCTCTGGTGCCTCCCGAGGGGGGGACCGTTTTAGTGCTGACGCCGTCGATTGCCCTGGTTTCCCAAACGCTCCGGGAATGGACTGCAGAAGCCCGGCGGTCTCTGCGTTCGTATGCGGTGTGCTCGGATACTAAAGTGGGCAAGGACACCGAAGACCTGCGTCCCAGTGACTTATCCTTCCCTGCCACCACCGATCCGCAGAAACTCGCCGAAGAAATCACGCGTAGCCGAACCTCCGGGGCGACCACGGTCATTTTTTCTACGTATCAGTCGATTGAGGTCATCAGTCAAGCCCAACAGCACCAAGGATTGCCGGCATTCGATTTGGTCATTTGTGATGAAGCCCATCGGACGGTAGGCACGGCGCAAAAGACGGCGAAGGGCCAAACCCAGTCCTACTTTACCATGGTCCATGAGGAGGCCTTCGTTCGGGCTCGCAAGCGACTGTACATGACCGCCACACCCCGCATTTATGCCGAAGACAGCAAGCGGCGAGCGGAAGACAACTCGGTCGTCCTCTACTCCATGGATGACGAGGCCGTGTTTGGCCCGGAATTTCATCGACTCCCCTTCTCCGAAGCGGTGGAAGCCGACATTCTCTCGGACTACAAAGTCATTATCCTCACCGTGGATGAAGCCGAAGCGTTGGCTCTCTTTGGGGAGGATATCCATGACGAGAAAAAGTTGGATGCCAAGCTGACCGACGAGGCCAAAATTGTCGGGTGTCTCCGGGCCTTTGCGAAACGCTTTCCCAAAGAAGAGGATGACGATATCGACACCACCCCTATGCAGCGGGTCGTAGCGTTTACCAACTCCATCGCCGACTCCAAGCGGGTCACCCATCTCTTGAGTCAGGTCACCGAGTCGCTACCCGCCGGTCAGGACGATCTCTTGCTGGCTGAGTCTCAGCACGTGGACGGGACGATGAATGTCGCGAACCGCAATGCCGCATTGACCTGGCTCAAGGGTGCGTCTTCTGATGCGTCCTGCCGGGTACTGACCAATGCCCGGTGTCTCACCGAAGGCATCGATGTGCCCTCGTTGGATGGGGTGGTGTTTTTACAACCCCGCGATTCCCAAGTGGATGTGGTCCAAGCCGTCGGCCGCGTCATGCGGAAAGCACCCGGGAAACAATTCGGCTATGTGGTGCTGCCGGTGGTGATTCCCGCCGACATGAAACCCGAAGACATCTTAGAGGATCGGAAAGAATACCGCGTCGTCTGGCAAGTCCTCAATGCGCTCCGATCCCATGATGACCACTTCAACGATATGATTAACCATCTCGAATTCAACAAAAAAAGCCGGAAGGTGCGCATTATTGGGAAGGCCCGTCGTCCACAAGACGGGGGGCAAATCCACTTTCAGTGGACCTCGCAAGAACTGCAACGGGTCTTTTATGCGAAGCTGGTCAAGAAAGTCGGCGACCGCGAATATTGGGATGAGTGGGCCCGCAAAGTGGCGGGGATTGTGGACCGCTATCGCTTGCACATTCACGATATCTTGGAGCGTCCGCATACCAAGGCTCAAGAGTCCCAAACCGCATTTGACCTCTTTTTAGCCGGATTGCACGAGAATGTCAACGACAGTGTGACACGCGGCGAAGCCATTGATATGTTGGCCCAACATCTCGTCACGAAGCCCGTCTTTGATGCGTTGTTCGCGGACTACGCCTTTACGGAAAGAAACCCCGTGTCCCAATCGATGGAACGGGTTTTGGCCGTGTTAGAAACCCATGCCCTCTGGAAGGAGAAAGAGTCGGTCGCCCGGATTGAAGGCAAGCTCCTCGACCAGTTGCATCGAGAGATTGAGCGGCAGGCCGGAGGCATTGAGACCGCGGAGGGGAAGCAGCAGTTCCTCATCAAAATCTATGATAAGTTCTTCCGGATTGCGTTGAAGAAGACCGCCGACCGGTTGGGCATCGTCTATACCCCCATCGAAGTTGTGGACTTCATTTTGCATAGTGTGGAAGCGATACTACAGAAAGAGTTTGGCCAACGGCTCACCGATGAAAATGTCCATATCTTGGATCCCTTCACAGGAACGGGGACGTTTTTGGTGCGGCTGTTGCAGTCGGGTCTCATTCGTCCCGAGGATATCGTCCGGAAATACCGGCAGGAACTGCATGCCAACGAGATTGTGCTGTTGGCGTATTATTTGGCGGCTATTAACATTGAGCAGACGTTTCATGCGGTATCCGGCCAGGGCTATGAGCCGTTTCCAGGGATTGTGTTAACGGATACCTTCCAGCAGGGCGAAAGCCGAAAGGACTTCATGGGGCAGGAAAACTTTCCTGAGAATAACGAACGGTTGGCATCCCAGAACAACACCGAGGTTCGGGTGATTGTGAGTAATCCACCGTGGTCCGCGGGCCAAGAGAGTCAAAATGACAACAATCAGAACCTTAGGTATCCGCATCTTGACGAGAGAATCGCTGAATCATACGCAGCTAGTTCAACTGCAACCAGCAAACGGACTCTCTACGATTCGTACATACGTGCTGTTCGATGGGCTAGTGACCGAATCGGCAACTACGGTGTTATCGCATTTGTTACAAACGCTATGTTTGTTGATAGCTCAAGCGCGGATGGTTTAAGAAAGTGTCTTACCAAAGAATTTTCTTCCATATACTGTATGAATTTGCGGGGGGACCAACTACACAGTGTAGGCGAGCAGTCTCGAAGAGAGGGCGGGAAAATTTTCGGCTCTGGGAGTAGACAGCCGGTAGCTATTACGGTTCTGGTTAAGAACCCCAGTTCTCAAAAGATAAACCTCGTACGCTATCTCGACATAGGTGATTATCTCAGCCGTGAAGAAAAGCTCGAGCGTATACGGAACTACGGGAACATAGAGTGTGTCGCTTGGACTGTTATAGAACCCAATGACGCTGGAGATTGGATTAACCAGCGAACCGAGAATTTCCAACGGTTGATTCCACTCGGAGACAAGAAGGGACAGGATTCCAACACTATTTTCGATGTGTATTCTCTGGGCGTTGCTACGAGTCGCGATGTATGGACGTATAACTTCTCCAACAGGGAACTTAGAAACAACATGCAGGCGATGGTTGACTTTTACAACAACCAAGTCGATGAATTTAACCACACCTTTGATCGTCGGGGAGACACGGACACCGTTAATGCCTTTATTGACAACAACCCAAGGCGCATTAGTTGGTCTAGGGGACTTAAGAATGACATTGCCAAGGGAAGAAAACATAATTTCCATGAGGGCCACATTGTGAAGTCAGCATATCGACCATTTTGTACGCAGTGGCTATATTTTGATAGGGCCTTGAACGATATGGTCTACCAAGTTCCAAAACTGTTTCCCTTATCGACCGTCGACAATATCGTCATCTCAGTAACTGGAGTCGGGGCTACTAAGCCTTTTTCGGCATTAGTTACTCGCAAGGTTCCGGACTTGCAATTAATGGACAAAGGCCAATGTTTTCCCATGTACATTTACAATCAAGCCCAATGGACTGCCGAGATCTATGAGCAACCTTCTTTGTTCACTGGCGAAAACGAGGGTCAAACTTCTCCATGGATAAAACGCCATGCCATTACAGACTGGGCTCTCCAAGAATGCCGCGTGCGGTACGGCCCTGCCGTAACCAAGGAAGACGTCTTCTACTATGTTTATGGATTGCTCCATTCTCCCGACTATCGCGCCCAGTTTGGTGCAGATCTGAAGAAGATGCTACCCCGGATCCCCTTTGTGGAGTCGAAGGATGACTTCTGGGCTTTCTCGAAGTCTGGCCGCGAACTTGCCCATTGGCATTTAGATTATGAGTCAGTGGAACCGTGGCCAGTGGAGGAAATCATCGAAGGGTTACCTCGCGAGACAGACCATCTGTATCGGGTCGAGAAAATGCGGTTTTGCAAGAACTCGGATGGGTCTCCCGATAAGACCACCATCGTCTACAATGCGTTTGTCACCCTGAAAGGAATCCCGCTAGAAGCCTACGATTATGTGGTCAACGGGAAATCCGCTCTCGAATGGGTCATGGAACGGTACCAGGTCAAGACCGATAAGGACAGTGGCATTCTCAACGACCCCAACGAGTGGTCGGACGATCCTCGCTATATTGTGGATTTGGTGAAACGGGTGCTGAGGGTCAGTCTGGAGACGTTGCGGATTGTAGAGGGATTGCCGGTAGTGATGGTTTCCTCAGACTCAAAAGCTGAGAAGAAAGCATGAAACGGTCATACTGTAAAATACTACTAACAGGTCATTCAAAATCGTAGAGATTGTCGGCATTTCCTTAATAACATCCTTTATGGTCGTTGACGTGAGTTGGTGGATAAAACTTCCTCTATTTCGTGGAATTGATGGCCTTGCAAATTGCAACGTTGGGCACGCTTTTTGGGCGGCATCGCCGTCTTTGGTGGGGTCATAACGTCGCTGATAAGTCTTGTCATCTTATCGTCCATCGAAGACCGTATTACTGCCGCAGCAAACAATGAAAACGAACGGCGAGACAAAGAACTCGACACTCGATGAAGCCACTATGCGGCTGGTCTAGAGAGATATTGGGCAGCACTAAATAGTCAAGATATCGACCTCGCAGAAGAACTGATGGAACAAGCCTTCCAGTGGTCCGGAGAAAATTTATCTGTTGCCAGCTATATTATGTTTAAAATTTAAAAGATATTGGAATGCCACTGAAGCATGGGCATGGGATCAAATTGACAGTTTCCATCTGCCTAGACGTCGGGAGATTTTGGAGAACTATATAAATCCGACACCATTCAATAACCAGAACTACAGTGCCGAAGGTAACAAATGGGGACTACGAGCGCTTGAGTAGTGACAGGCAGTGTGCGCTTGGCTTCTTTTCTGTTGCCGGGATTTGTCGCCGCCGCTGGAGTTATAGAAACCGCCAGAGTCTTGCGCCAATATGAGGAAGTGGAGACATTTACACTGTTAGAAGAAAAATAGAAGGAAAGCCACCAACGACCAGGGGACTTTGATGCTGCAATGTTCTTTCGCGAGGCTCTGGCCGTTGCATCACAGTTAGGCGCTATCAAACGCCGGCCTAATGGTGCAACAAAAGCTGTCGGAAGTAGAAGAACGCTGGAGTCAACTCACTCCAGAACAACACGATCAAATAATTCGGATGGTAAGAAGCATGACACACAGCGGGCTCCGCGAGTAAGCCTTCCTGCCGCCCGCACACCTCGCTTTTCCACTCGTCAGTGTGTCTGTCCCGGTTCTGGACCGTTGCCTTGCAGGACAAGGCATGGTCTTGCCCCGCATGGGTACTCAGTCCTGCCATTTTCCTGCGGCCCGTGGCGGTTTTGCGGCCATAAAAAATCACTGTTTCAAAGTGATGGTGCCGGGAACCGGACTTGAACCGGTACGACCATTCCTGGCCGGAGGATTTTAAGTCCTCTGCGTCTGCCTATTCCGCCATCCCGGCATACAATCCTAGCGCGATGCCCCGCGCCCGCCACGTTTGGATTCCGTGTTTCGCTTCAAATCCTGCAGCCGATCTTCGCTATCACGCATAAACCGCTGCATCTTGTCTTCAAAAGATGCTTGCGAGGTTGCACGACGCTCACGATCCCGACGATGGTCACGTGATGACGGAGCGGATGTGCGAGCTTGCGCCTGTCGAATCGATAGGGCAATCTTGCCTTTATCATCCATCGACAACACTTTCACCTTAACGTGATCATTCTCTTTCAGGAACTCCTTGATGTCTTTGACATAAGCGTCCGCTACCTCAGAAATGTGTACCAAACCGGTCTTGCCGTTTGGTAACACTATGAAGGCACCGAAATGCGCAATGCCACTAACCGTTCCCTCTAAAATTTGACCCACTTCTAAGTCGGACGGCATATGAAAGACTAAATCCTCCCGTGGTTGGATTAAACGGTAGTGTCATTATATGATCGCAACCAAAGTACTGTCAATGGAAGCTCTACCTTGTGGGAAAATTTTCTAAAACTATGGGCCCGTTACTGCTGGATCGGGAATCGGTTGGGTTCCTTGTATCATATTTTTTACGGCCACAGGATTCCGCAACTGCCGAACGTCAGCGCGCAAATGGCTTTGTAACTCTCTAGCTACCGCAATTTTTTGATGCCATTGTTGCTCATCACGCCATAACCCAACCATGTGCCAACATGAGATGCCGATCCAGATAGTGAAATAGACCATCAACAACACCGTTAATGCACGGCGCCAGCGAAATCGTACCCTCCTAACTTGGATCATAGATCGCTCTCCCCTTCATCAGTGTCTCCAGATACTCCTAAGGGGTCGCCGGAAATCACCAACACCACCTGATAACCCTTAGTTTTGGCTCGATTGTATAGCGTTGCCACCGTTGCCGGGGACAATCCAAGGCGCTTTGCAATCGTTTCGGCATTAACCCCGGTTTCTTTTAAGGCCACGACTTGCCGCTCGCGAAACGAAAGCTTCTCTAGTCCCCGTATTTCTATGTTCATTCAATCACCAGTTATCCACAGGTTGTGTACAAGATGTGTACAAATCAATGACAAAATTATGACAAGGTTTCTCTATTATAAGAGATCCTCCTCCTAATTGGCTACTCATTAGGAGGAGGATTTTTTTCGGTTAACAACCTAACAACACTTCTCTGAATCCAACGGATTCCCTTTCGCATTGGCCAAGTGAAATAATATACGCCGCGAGCTTGTATGTAGACCAAAAAAGCCAAACCAGGAAAAACTAGCGGAGCGGCTAACCATACCCAAAGACCATACCCAACAAGTATTGCAACCAGACTCCACACATTAAACATGCCCCATTGGGTCCAAAATAAAATCACCAAATAACCGACTGCCAACACCACAAAAAAAAACCAATCCAAAAATTCGACGATCCCAGCTAAAATGTGCCATTGACTGCGAAATGCTCCATAAATGGTTGCCAACAACCCTATGGCCACTCCGGTTAATACCCATACATCCAGAATCCACAGGGCGGTGGGGTACATTTCCATAACCCCCTATCGCCACATTTTTTTCCAGGTGGTGGAAGATTTGTTTCGTACGTTCTTACGGCTGTAGACAAACGCGTCGAAATCCCCTTCCGCGCTGAAGTGCCCAACGTCTAAGTCGAGCTGGTTGATCCGCAGGTTATGTCCTCGAATTGTCAACATTCCCATATCGGTGGATAGGCTAATCGTATCATCATCGAAATTGTTTACGTGTTGAACCCCTTCGATGACCAGCTGTGTTCGATCCGACAACGCTACGGTGTTTTGTCTCTTAGGCAGTTTATCCCGATGCTCTATGGACATTTCCGTCGCTCCTTAATCAAGAGAGTGTTCGTCTCAGTCGCCAATAAAGAGAGCTTTTTAAGTGTTCTTGTTCCCTTTGCGAAAAGTACAGGCCTCAAAACACAAATAGACTGTTTGCCTAATTCTATGATAGGAGGTCTCCGGTTATAACTAGTCAAAATCAGTCGCAAGTAAGAGCCATGCACGGTCGTCGAGGCGGAATAGGTTCAGTCCGGGCTTGCTGACTCAAGCCCGCAAGAGTTTGCCCCACTTACGACCCAAAGAACTTGGGCAACGTCCGACCAACGGCTTCATCGTTGAAAACGTGCGGTTAGCCATCCGCGCCAAATAACACCGTACAATGAAAAGATCGGTATAACATTTTTCGAATCGATAGAGCGCAAGGAAATTCACCAGGCGTCCGATGATCAGAGCCAAAAGAGGCAACCATGTGGAGATCTTCCTTTGTTTGGGATCCCTTGGCACTGGAGTGTTCAGAAACTCGACGATCTTAATGCGAAGCCCCATCCGATATAACCTTGCAAAAATTCCGGTGCCGGAATAGTTCGCCATCGTCGGGTAGTTTTCCCTTGCTCACGACGGTCGTAGTAGAATGTTTCTCTTGAACGAGACTGCCCAACGGCACCTGAGAACATCAAGCCTAAATTGCGCACGTTACAGCCCGGGGTAGAATCATCCGTGGGGAACAATCACTTTAAGTTATTGGACCATAGCATTCCAAATAAGCTGATATTTATTGTAAGCAGTTACAATCTCCTTGATTGTTGTCGGTGACGTTCGACGGCAATCGCAATCAGGCGATCCAACAATTGAGAATAGGACACCCCTGTTGCTTCCCAGAGCACTGGATACATGCTATATGGAGTAAATCCTGGCAAGGTGTTAATCTCGTTTAAAAACACCATATCTGACGTCTGTTCCCAGAAAAAGTCGACGCGGGCCAATCCGGCGCAGTCCAACGCATGAAACGCCTTGATGGCAAGTTCGCGCATTGTTTGGGCGACCTCGTTGGGAATATCCGCGGGAATGGAGAGGTCGGTGGTACCATCTTGGTATTTCGCGACGTAATCATAAAATTCATGTCCATGGACCGTTACCTCGCCCACAACTGAGGCTTCCGCATCGTTCCACCCGAGCACCCCCACTTCGAACTCTCGGGCATCGACACCGTGCTCGACGATTACGCGACGGTCAAACTGTTGGGCTCTATCGATCGCGGTCTCCAGGTCCATTCGATGCGCCGCCTTGGAAATCCCGATGCTGGACCCTAAGTTGGCGGGTTTGACAAACATTGGGTAGGCTAGTGTTTCTTCCAAGCGATCCAGCGTTCGTGCCCGTTCTTGGATCCATACGTGTCGGTTCAATCCGTAATAAGCAACTTGAGGAATACCCATCGCTCCTAGCATTATTTTCATCGCGATTTTGTCCATTCCCAGCGCCGAACCCAAGACCCCCGACCCCACGTATGGTAAGCCCGCCAATTCCAGTAACCCCTGAACGGTGCCGTCCTCCCCTAACGGACCATGTAGAACCGGGATGATGACGTCCACCAATCCCGTTAAGGTTTCGGGACGAAACGGCACTAGCCGATCGTCACCGGCTTGAGGCAACGGTCGATTCCCCTCGGTGGACCCGATAGGCGACGGCAATATGGGAGCGCGGCCGGCTTCTACGATCATAAGGTCCAAAGCGGCATCGCCAGCCATCCATCTCCCCATTTTGTCAATGGCGATCGGGACGATCTCGTATGTATCCACCATGGCCTCCATCACAGCATAGGCCGACATCATGGAGACATCGTGTTCTTCTGACTGACCACCAAACAAGACCCCGATCCTTAGTGGCATTCAATGACCGCCTCTCGTAAACACAACTCTATCATACTGTATGATCCCACAGAAGGATTGCCACCCCCATTGCCATTGAGTGGGGAATTTGTCCGCGATGTCGCCTCCAAACGAGATTACAGCAACTCACCATAGCCAAACCACGGATCACGACGAATGCATAAATACCAATCGTTATTTAAGCTAAGGTCCATGGTAGAACGTAGGTCAGCGACTATTGGGGCCCAACGTACAACAAAGAGACCTTGCTCACCCAACTCGGTTTCAATCACAGCGAGTCACAGGCACCTCAAATGAACGACAATAGCTGGGTAGAACATCCCGTTTTGTGCCAATAACGCCTCAACCATACGCAATAGGGGATAACTGCACTGGAGATAATATTGGTATATAGATACTTGAACCGGGATATGGCGAAATGCCTACGGCCGACAGGCGACCACGTGAATTCATACGATTAGCGCCAAACTCTGCATTGGAATGACAATTGCTGGCGAAGCTGCAGATCGGTAACCCCTTGCGATCGCTTTTTGTCCAATCCTACGGTATTATCCGCAGTATAGACAGAATACGAATGGTTGTCGCTTCACCGAGAAAGACCACCGCTTGCTTAACATGTCCCTGAAAGGAGTTCAGACTCGGGTGACTGACCGCGCCACCTTAACACTGTTAGCCATCCCAATACGCGAAACCTTAGATCCCGTGACGATACTTCGGGGGATTGACCATCAACGACGCCAACGGGTCGGTCACTTCGCCCTGTCTGGCCGCCAAATCCGCGGATGGATCACCCTATATACCCGGTCATAAAGATCTTGAATTTAGGGACTGGGATAGGTTTTCAGGCGAGCGCCCCAGAAGTCACACCGCGTGGCGGCCTCTTCACGTTGTTGGTTAATTTGGGCACGGGACTCTTCAGGAAAGTTTCAGGTGTGGTGCTGGTGTGTGCACTACAATGGAGCAGGATAATCATATCATACGGAGGAGTGACGGGTGCATCATGAAAACCCAAACAGGACGCTGGGGGATGGTGGGCTCAACGATACTCGTCATAGTGGGATTGTTGAGCGGATGTGGAACCCATGGCCAACCTGTGGCTACCTCCCCGACGGAGATCCATGCTGAAAAAGCTGCCCCAGCACCGCTTGGGCCCTCCCCCAAAAATTGGCCTACGGACCATCGCAACGTAAGCAACCTGTCGCAATTTGTTAAACCCTCGACAGGCACTGGTCCCTCCTACGTGGTGTCGTTTCCGTTTAAATTGGCGAGCGATACACCGGTAGTCCATGGTGTTTTGTATCTCACCTCGGGCAATGTGTCGGGGTCTAGTCATCCCTCCGCAGGCACGGTATGGGCAGTGAATCCGCAATCCGGCAAGGTGATATGGCATCGATCATTGCCCAACACCGCCTTTGCGGAACCGATTATTAGTCATGGCCGCGTCTATGTGGGAGTAGGGAATATTGCGTTTCCGCGCCCCCCGGGGAGCCCCAACGAGACACGAGGTACCGGTGTTAGCGGAGTGTGGGTGTTTTCTGCGCACTCCGGGCAACGCTTATGGCACTTTACGACGACGGGATCGGATCAACCGCCCGTCACCGTAACGCGGGGTGTCGTCTATCTGGCCAGTGGCAACCGTATGCTATACGCTTTAAATGCGCAAACTGGATCCCTGCAATGGTCCCTGGGGCTGAATTGTTATGTCAGTCGCTCGGGTCCCCGCGTTGTGGGCCATATGTTATACGTCGGCGGCGCGAGCCCGTCAACGGTGGTTGCCGTCAATCTGCTCACGCGTCAGGTGGTGTGGCGTACCGTATTGCCCAATACCCAAGCCGGTGTAGACGATACGCCGTTGGCATACTCCCGCGGTATGTTGGTGACTGCGGGTGTCGCTGTGCCCCACGACGTGACGCTTTCGCCTGCTAGTCCCCATCATTTAGCCCAGTTGTATGGGATTGCCGCGAATACGGGAAAGGTGTTATGGACCGATACGGTGGCCGAAGGCACCATGCCGGATCTCAAGGCCAGTGGCACACCCGTGATCCGTAGGGGCATCGTCTATGCAGGCAATGCGATCAACGGCACGGTGACCGCCGCGTCACTCAAGACGGGACGGGTGTTGTGGACCTTTAATGCGCAGTCTCCGGTGAAAAAACCGCCGGTGGTGTCGGCGCATGCTCTCTATTTGGTGAACTTGCACGGCACGTTATTCAAAATCTCCCCTGAAGGACACTTGTTGGCGCATCGCAGTGTTGGGGAGGCGGCCAATGTACGGGGGCCTGTTCTCATTAACCATACATTATTCGTTGTCTTAAATACCGCGACGCGGGGCTATTTGTGGGCAGAACCGACGGATCAATTGTCATAAACTGTCGGCAAACCTGCTTGCCATAATGTCGGATCTGAGGCGTGCTATGCGGAGAAACGGAACGCAATCTCTGTTGGTATGCCTTAACAACGATCTGTACTGGGAAACCAATTCTTGGGCGCAAGGCATCGTTGTAGAATACCAAGAAGCCATACGTTTTGCTTAGCCATCAAAGGATGGTCGTCGATGGTCCGTACCACATTGGCCGCAACAGTGCATATCGTGCGGTTCGATTGGCTTTCCAAATCTTGTACGGAATCCGGTAGTCAAATTAATCTTAGTGGCTGTGGTGGGGTTGATCTTGTGGGTTGCCAGACGACTATCTTAGAGTAAATACCGGAATACACAGCTCAAACTCGGTTCTGATTGTTGTCACAGGCTCAGACCGTCAGCAGAATTTATTTTAGTATGCAATGTCCCAATAGGTCGGCTTACAATAGTCACCTAACCTCTATTTCCCAGGTTGATGGTGCCGTAAATAGCCGGTGAAGTGTCGTATATGCGGTGGCGTTTTTTACCAAATGTCCCAGTGGTTTCAGATACATCCGTGGTACTGGGTGCAATCACTGGTACGGGTTGCCAATGGCTCCATGTGGTTTACCCCGGAAACTTGTAGTGTGATCCCGTAATTCCTCCGTTACGGACAGGCATGTTAGTCCCTGCCATGGCTTTTTCAAGAACAGTGACCCAAAGCTCCGACGCATCGTTATGGATATACAGTAGCATAGCTTCTTGTGTTGTTGATATTCCACCCCTTACTGGAACAAAGAACAAAGAACGCACCTCATTTTTGACCTCTATGGGGTTTTTTGGTTCCACTGGCCTTGATTAACGATTTGCATTTTAGAATACATCAAAATGAACTGTTGAGCGAAAACCGATAGGTGAGCGGATCCTGCAAATCTCCCGTAGCGAACATTCTTAGGGCGACTCGCGTAAAACTCTGAAGATGCCACGACAAGGAGGCGGTTTTGCCCCATGACTAACCAGTCCACACGGTTGTCCCAGGATATGGGCATTGATTTGGGCACAACCAACACCGTGGTGTGTGTTAACGGGAAAGGGATAGGGTTGCAAGAACCGTCAGTGGTTGCTGTGGATCAGGAGACCGGGACAATCATTGGTGCCGGTCGCGAAACCAAACAGGATGGGACGAACCCCTGACAAATTTCGCGTTGTGCATCCTGTGAGAGGCGGGGCTATTACCGATTTTGATCCCGCGCAAGCGATGTTGCAGTATTGCCTTAGAAAAGTTAGAAATGTCCATCGCTTGAGTCGCCCCATCGTGGTTGTAGGTGTACCGTTTCCGTCTCGGGCCACCGACGTGGTGGTCCAAGCCGTCAAGAATGCCGTCAAACAAGTGAGCACCTTGGTGTAGAAAACACGATGGCGGTGGCTATAGGATCGGGTTTGCCCGTTAACGAACCTGTAGGGAGCATGGTTGTTGATATCGGAGGAGGGACCAGCGAGGCGGCGGTCATTTCGTTCGATGGGATTGTTGTGTTGCAATCAATTCGGGTCGCGGACGATGAGATGAACGACGCTATTCTGAATCATATTAAAAAACTTATCGGATGATGATCAGTGAATCCACCGCAGAGGAAATCAAGAGGGCAATTGGTTCCGCTTGTCCTCCCGGTCATGAGGAGGCAATAGATGTGCGGGGCCGTGACGCTGTCACGGGATTGCCTAAGATATTGACCGTACGTTCCACGGAAGTTCATCGCGCCTTGTGGAAAAGCGTGCATACCATACTGGACTCTATTCAAACGACATTGGAAAAATCGCCGCCAGAATTGGTTGCCGACATTACGTTATTATCCAAAATGACCGCACCAGTGGCAAAGCCCACCGGGTGCCGTTGGCCTCCACGGCGAACGGTGAAGACATTTCTTGTGTGGATAACATGGGCAAATATTTATGAGGCGTAGCCATCCTGCATCCGAAAGAGACAAGTGTCCCCCGTACTGCATCGAATAATTTGCCGATGTTCTAAGCGGGTTCGAGAAAGCTGCCGTGATCAGGCCGCTAACTCCCATTATGGATGCACTTGAGTTTCGCACCGCGAATTCACAACAAGTTTTTCCCCCGCAAAAACGCCGAAACCCGCATGAACACTGGGTTTTTTGGTATAATTAGGTGCCATCCCAATTCACCAAAAATGGAGTGTTATACTGCTCGCGGATGAAAATTAATGGTTTACATTACGCGGTAAGACGCACGATAAAGAGATCTTGGGTTTACCAAATACCCATGGAATAGGCCGGTCTGCGGTGCAGACCCGAAAAAATCTGGCCTATGATGGTGAGCAGACGGGCGGTGTCCGGTTTCCCCGTGATCCTCTACG
>JAJZZP010000069.1 GCA_021797515.1 Bacillota bacterium
AAACAAAAGGCAAAGTCGAGAGGGCGGTCAAATATGTGCGGCAAAATTTTTGGCCCCGAGTCCCCGACGCGATTACCCTCGCGGAATTGAACACCCGTGTTTTGCAGTGGGCCGAACAGCGAGACCACCGCGTGCATGGCACGACCCATGCCCGACCCTGTGATCGGTGGGCCGATGACTACGCCGCGTCAACGCCCTATGATCCCACGCACCTCTGGATCTTTGGCGAGCCGTTTGAGCGTAAGGTGACGGCGGATGCCTTCGTGCACTGGCAAGGCCATCGCTTTGCCGTGCCGTGGGAGGCCGCAGGACACCCGGTCCAAGTGTTTCGCCAACCCGAAGACCAGATCCTCATTCGCCAGGGGGAACGCCTGTGGGCCCACTATGCGGTGCCGACGGCACCGCACCAAGAAGTCGGGACCCTGCAGTATCACACGACGCCACCACCCCATCGAGTACCCGGAGTCCCCACGCCACGGCGGCGGGATCTCCACGTACCAGATCTGGTCGAACCGACCACCCGATCCCTGGATCAATATGCGGAGGTGATGCCGTCATGACCGTCTCTCGGACCACAGCACCCGATCCATTCGATGACGTGGCGGTCCTCTGTGAACGGCTCAAACTGCCGGAGATCGCCCGCCTCGCTGCGTCCCGGGCCCAACAAGCCGCAGCCGAACACTGGACGTATTCCCAGTATCTGGCGGATATACTCCAAGCGGAAGCAACGGCGCGCCAAACCCGGTACGTGGTCTCCCACACCCCAATGGCGCACCTCCCGTTTCACAAGACGTTGGATCAGTTCGATTTCGCATTCCAGCCTTCCCTGGACGAGCGGCACGTCCGCCAACTGCTCACGCTCCAATGGGTGGACGCGGCAGAAAATCTCATAGTACTCGGTCCTCCCGGGGTGGGCAAAACCCATCTGATCGTCGCCATGGCGGTGCAAGCCATTGCCCAACGCATTCCGGTCTACTTCATCACCATTCAAGACTTGGTCGCAGATTTACGCAAAGCCTGGGAGGACAATCGCTTTGCGACACGCCTGGGGCTGTATTTGCGACCCCGCCTGCTCTGTATTGATGAAGTGGGCTATCTCCCCCTGAACACCCATGAAGCCAATCTCTTCTTTCGCCTGGTCTCGGCGCGGTATGAACGGGGCAGTCTGGCACTCACTTCCAACAAAGGGTTTGTGGATGGGGGACACGTCTTGGGGGACCCGGTCTTGGCCACCGCCATTTTGGATCGGTGGGTGCACCATTCCACGATTCTCAACATTCGCGGCGATTCCTATCGTCTCCGGGAAAAACGCCGCGCCGGCATGCTGGGGGAAGCGGCCGCCCGGCCGCCCCTCACGCAGGAGGGGGCACCCCGATGACCGTCGGCGTTCCGGGACAGCTGAAAAGGAGGGCTGATGAGGGCTTTTGTGCGTTGGCGTGGTAATTCCGCACAGTGATTAACCACCGTTTATGATCACGGACGGTCACGTCAAATCCTCTGGGCCCATTTACACGGAGCGTATGCGACCACCCCGTCCGTTCGCAAGGCGGTCGCCGAGCAATTCCCGGATGTGGTGGTCGACTGGCACGCGGTGGATCAGGCGCTCGCCATCGGGCCCTCTACGGCACTACCCCCAAGCCCCGCGCAACTCGAGTGGGCCACGGTGGCCTCGTGGTTACAGGATTGGGCCATGGATCGCACGCAAGGATTTCCCGCCGAGCGTGCCGCCTTGCAGGCGGCAGCCCAGGTGCTCACCGCCTGGCAAGCTCGTCGACCCGGGTAAGCCCAGCCCCCATTGTCACGGATTTCCTGTTCACGCCGGCTTTCGGGGGCGTCTCGCGTCGCGAACGTCCCCAAGCCGGATTCCACGCCCAGAAAACAGGGCAGTCCGAGTCGTTTCCGATCTGCCTCACCCACAAAGTGGGGGCGCCAAGGGGCATCTGACATCGGATGTCATGTGTTCCAGAATAGCAGGCGTGTCGGTTGACGCGAACAATGCTCGCGCAGCGAGAATCGCCTGAACCCACGAAAATCGCTTCCCTGGTGAGACAATCCTCGGATGGAGAACCCCTTTCACTCCCGTTTCGCGTAGGCCGTGGTTTTCGGCCGTTCGCGAAACGGGAGTCCCAGCCCGTAGGGCTGTTCCATCATGACACTGGGAATGACCGCGAGCATCGTCTCCAGGAGGGCAGTTTCTTCTTTCATGGACAGCTCCGATGGTGACGGATTACCGTGAGGGAATTCTGCAGGGAATCTGACACCTGATGTCATTTCCCGAAGACGTGGCGATACTCCGATGGGCACGACTTTTGCGGTGGATGGTCCCCAGCGCAGAGGACCTGACGGCAGGATTCCCAGGGATTCCGATGGGGAATTTGGTTTGTCGTTTTTGAGGAATTTGGTTTGTCGTTTTTGAGGAATTTGGTTTGTCGTTTTTGAGGAATTTGGTTTGTCGTTTTTGAGGAATTTGGTTTGTCGTTTTTGAGGAATTTGGTTTGTCGTTTTTGAGGATTTTAGATTGTCGTTTTTGAGGAATTTCAGTTGCCCTTGACACCACAAACGATCCCAGCGCTCGGCGGTGCCTCATGGGACGCAGTTCCTATGAAACCCCGCGACGGGATTGTTTTTTTGGTCTGTGTAAGATTCTTCCCAGGGGAAGCGGGGGCCATAAGCCGCGACGATCTGTCCCCACGTGCGATCGGCCAAGCCCGCCGACACGATCAGAAACCAGGGATCGGCGTGTGTCGAGTCAACGTAGACCACGAGCCGCCCCGCATAGGAACCCCCTTGCGCTTGTTTCCCATACCGCACTGGGGAGTCAATTTGCGCGGGGCGTCGCTTCCCCAACAGGAAGCAATGAATGCACAGACACTCTTGACATCGTCCGGGACACCGTCTAAATTGTACTAGAACAATGCCAAGGAGGGGCGGACCATGTTCGAGCTTGCGGGCGGACCTGAGCCGCTGTATCGCCAACTAGTTCTAGCCATAAAACGCGAGATTCGAGCCGGATTATATCAACCCGGCGATCAGTTGCCGACCGTACGCGCGGTGGCTGCCCATCTCTTGTTGAATCCGAACACTGTCGCGCGCGCTTATCAGGAATTAGAAAAGGACGGCGTGATCGAAACCACAGTGGGACGGGGATCGTTCGTCCGAGATCCACCCGACGAGACGGATCGGCTAAAAGCCGCCATTGTCGACGGCTTGACCCGATTACGGGACGCCGGCTGGAGCGTCATTGACCTGCAAACATGGTGTTTGGCCATAATTCGAACATTGGACACCGGGGGTGAGTCATCGCATGACCGCGAGTAACCCTGATACCATCATTGAACTCAAAAGTGTCACTAAGCGCTTCGGCAGCACAACTGTTCTGAGTAATATTTCCTGGAACGTACTCCAAGGGCATATCGTTGGCCTCTTGGGTCTAAACGGTTCAGGCAAGACCACATTGTTAAGATTGCTCATGGGCATCGTGCGGCCCAGTGATGGCACGGTTGCAGTGGCGCACCGCGACTTATCGACCCAGTCGCCCGCAATCCGGGCGGTGGTCGGATACGTTGCAGAACACAGCAATATTCCCAGAGCATTTACCCCCGACCGATTGGAGCGGGTGGGGCGGCGAGTCTTTCCTTTATGGGATGCTGGCCAATACGAGGCGTCCCTGCAACGATTCCACATTGCGAGAAACAAACCGATCTATGTGATGAGCCAGGGACAGCGCACCTTGACCGCGGTGGCTTTTGCCCTAGCCCATCACGCGGAAATACTTCTTCTTGATGAACCGACCAATGGGTTGGATCCGTTAATCAGGAGGGAATTTCTCGCCAACCTGATTGAGGAAGCCTATGACCAACACCGTACTGTAATCCTGTCATCACACCATTTGGAGGAGATTTCTTACGTGGCCCAAGATGTGGCGGTACTACATGGCGGGAAAGTGGTTGCGACGGGCGCACTGGACGATTTGCTCCAACAAGATCATCTGGTGACTTTGCGAACGAAGTCAGGGGTGGGCGATTTAAACACGCTGCCAGGGGTGGGAACAATTTTTCGTACGGATCAACAGGTAACTATGTACATTCACCACTTCGACACTTACGCACAAGAAATTGCCGATCGATTGCGCGAGTGGCATGTGACGGAATGGACACACCATCCCGTCTCACTTGAGCAGTTGTTTCAAGAACGGGTGGGTGACCATGTGGGATAAGGAGCGATGGGAATCGCGCTGGCGAGTCGGGATCATGAATCTCATTGGGTGGAGCTTAGCCGCTCTCTTTCCTATATTGTTTCCTTTAATCAAAAGAATTCCTGCATCTCAGGTCTCTCACACGCTGGCCTTGCTACGGCATTACCCGAACTTCGCATATGCCTGGTTTGGCGAAGACTTGCCCGAATTGCTCTTGCTTTATGTGGTGATTCTTGCCGTCGCCACGATTACCCGAGAATGGCAATCAGGCACCATTGAATTCCTTGCGCAAATGCCGATGAAACCTGCCCAAATTGTTCTCCAAAAAGGGCTATGGGGCAGTATCGAGGTGATCATAGCCGCGGTGAGTTCGAGCGCCGTGCTGTGGATGGCCAGCACAGTTTCCGGTCATCATTTGCCGTGGCAGCCCTATGTACTATCGATTTTACTAATGACGTCCGGTTTTATCGGCATTTGGTGGCTGGTAAGTGCCTTAGCCTGGGCCTTGCATAGTACAATGGCCGTCATTATCGTTGGTGTGGTAATTTTTGCAGAAAGTTTGGTAACGGCTAGCATTCCTGTCTTGGCTCCGTACTCGGTCTTAATCTATATAAGCAATACGTCGCCGCGTCCATCGATGGCAAGGTTGTGGGCACACGTCGGCATTCTCGCGGGGATAGCTGTGATATTGGGTTGGACCGCACTCCAAGTGGCCAAACGGCAGGAATGGATACCGAATCATGGGAGGGATCAGATGTGAGTGATGCAACAAATGTCATGGCGGTGACAACACCGAGCATTCCGGGAATGCGGGTGGAACGTACTTTAGGTACGGTTTGGGGATTGGTGGTTAGGAGTCGCGGGCTAGGAGGCAATGTGGTCGCAAGTTTGCGATCTCTCGCGGGTGGTGAGATTAAGGAATATACCGAAATGCTAGACCAAGCGCGGCAACATGCGCTGGAGCGGATGATGGCCAACGCTGCAGAATTAGGAGCTAATGCTGTCCTCAGCCTGCGCTTCGATTCGTCGGAATTGGGTCAAACGATGAGTGAGATTGTAGCTTACGGGACGGCCGTACGTGTTAGCACTGATACGCAATAATCTCACTCGGGTTTGTACTCTCAAAGGCTAGGCTGCCCCGGGCAATTTAGTCGAAGACAACGATCGCAAGTTGCCAAAAAGAGTTCCCAGCCGTCTGATCAGAGGACTTTCAGAACCGTGGTCCATGCATTTCCGTTGCTGTTCAATAATGGTTAGTACCGATGATTCGAGAATAAGACCATGGGTGAGGGGAGTGCCGTCGTCAAGAGCCTTTGGGTTCGTGGGGTCGACGGACGGCAGGCCCGCAATATATGGAAGCGCCAACCCTGAAGGAACAGACCACCCCCTCATCCTTCGGAGATTTACGGGACCATTCTGCACCCTATTTATACTGGTGCTCTTGGTCCGATGACGGAAACCATGGTGTTTTACGGCCTTGGAGGGTGGTTCCCATCTGATAGCGGCTGCTGATGTTGTGGGCCAAGCCTCGACCGGAAGAACGGCTGAGTCATCCAGACGAGTATTCCGGTTACCGGTGTTATGGCTAACTTATTTTTCCTTTGTTCGGCTAATAACCTTGACATGATTTTGCGAGAAGATCAGAGAGTATGGGGTACCATTGGCCTAGCGCTAGAGGTCCTCCTGCAGGTGTTTGACCGTCCTTGCTTGGGGCCAAGGGGTCCAGAGCGGCTCCCCCCGGCGGTCTCCGCGAACTCTCGACGCCACCGCGTCCCGAGCGATACCCTAGCGGGCAGAGCCGTGCGGGAGTCCCCGGACCGATGATCACGGCGTTCGTCGATGCCAAGGACCAGTATGACAACCATTGGACCCAAACCCATGCCAAAATGAATGAGCGCCCACGACCGGGCGTTGGTTCCCGCACTTGCGAGGTCGGTAGACAGACGCCAAAAAAGTAACCCACGCTAATTCTTGGCCGTGGGGAATGCCCACCCGCAGTTGCAGTCGCGTGCCCACGAGGTGATTGGCTTAAACGAGGATGACGCAGTGACCGACTACATTGCACGACATCTTTAGCCACACACCATATGGTTCAAAACGGAGCGTTAACGCACATTAAGCGATATGACCTTGATCCACCCATGTTGAATGATTTTCGGTACGGCTCCGGCTTAGACCGCAATTCGTTTGATTCATCGCAAAAACTCCTTACCCATTGAATAGTACGCGTATCCAAGACTTTTGGTCCTGGCACTAACGGGTGAGATCTGGGAGACGTATTGCCGGATGCTGCAACGGGACATACCAAACGTGATGTTGAGTCAGATGGAGAAGGCACATCCATGGCGGTATGCCGCGATACAGCACAGCAACTTAGTGACCGAACCCTTGGCGCGATTTATGACAGGCCCCCAACATATGGCCAAACGAGTGACAGGCCACTCATGATGTTCGACTATTATGCGCGGCGCTGCATGGGTTCATCACCCTCGAGACCATAGGCCTTCGGTATCCCGATTGATGTCGCACAGCCTTTCGACCGCCTCCTCGACACTCTAGATTTCGGCCTTCGAAACCATTGCTCGTTGTACACATGTGCCCGTACAAAATGCAGAATCATTAATTTGGACGACCTTGACCTGGTCGTAACGTCACACGCACTCGTGTTTTCGCGCCATTTCTTACAAAGGTGTGTTCTATTGGAATACTCCGGGGACCACGGCACCCCTATTTGTTGTAGTTAGTTCAGAAAACTAAGGCATTGGAGTGGTATCCGCTCAAGGTCGCGCCTTCATTAAAATCCTAAAGAAGTCACCAGTTTCTCAGGTTCTTCTGAGCCAACAATAAGGGCATCGTATTTTGCGTTTTGCAACGCAACTCGGATACCCCGTTTGTTTTGATGATGAACAATAGCAAAGGTAACACTGTTTCCGGAGATGAAGGTCCCCATGGCAAACACCCCAGGAATACGACTTCCGGGCATCTTCAAACCGTGAACCGCATGAATGACATCGTCAACCACGGAAATGCTTCGTACTGAGGATAAAGGTACGTGGATATCACCATGAACTCCCTCCATCTTTTCTAATGTCGTCAGTCTCAACACCAGTTCGACGCCCTCTCGGACCAACTCAGCCATTCATCAGCTCTCCTTTATCTCAATTTGGTTTTAGGTTACCACTCATTGCGCCGTATTGCCGAATGTGTAGCTGGCGTTCCCCCTTAACGGAGAAGTGGCAACACAAAGAGCAGGCCTCGTCATTCGCGACTACGACAGAGAAATTGACAGAACGGGGGATTAATTTCGCGCATAACTCCCGTGCTGTGCACGGGCACAGTCTAGAAATTCCCTTAAAACCCGTATACAGCCAAGGGACTTGGATCACCCTAAACGCCATTAAAGGAGGCGACTTTCCCATTCATGGCTACAAAACATCTGACCATTATTCAGCAAAACGACGCCCATGGCTAATATGACCTCATCCTGAACTACTTTGGATGGATCCCAGTATTTAGGATGACTATTGGGGGATTCGCAAGGGCCGTTGCGGTGGTCAAATCCATTAGGAAAACGGGTCCCACCCTGTTTATTGATTCCGGGGATGTCTTTCATGGAACTGGGTCGCTGGTGTTAAGTCAAGGTGCCATTGTCCCGACAGTGATCGCGTACCTGGTCTGGTGTCCCGAGATAGATTGATTCCGTTTTGACCTGGCTGGGCCCCGATCCGGGGCCCTTCCCTTCCGACCCCGGATGAATTTTGACCCGATAAGAGTGTTGATAGTAGTAACTGAGTTCCCGATGTCCCGGTAGTTGTTTAGCGACAATCTTGGCCATGAGCGCCCTCCCATCCGTACCACACATTAACACCACGCTACAATAGTTTAAACCTTCAATAAATACATAACCGTACCTTACACTTAGAATCATGGGAAAACCTTATGCTCCAAAGCTTTCCAGGAAAAATTAAAAATAATGGCGAAATTCGGGTCAATCACACATTTCGCTCCCAATGCATGGTCAGAAAACGGCAATTTATACTGGGGTTAGGAACGAGTGTTTCTTAGGTTCGGTACGTTACTGAAAAGGGCCGGAATCCAAACCTTTCTGCTCCAAAGTGGTTCCATCATGCTCTGCGCAAATTCAGTGCCGCTCCACTGAGAAAATTGAACACAAAGTGTTTTCCGCGAGTAGTCGCAATTGGAATGGGCACCCGCTGGTTCGACCACGAACTGGCGTTGCGCTTTGTCATTATTTGCTCGCGGCTTTACACCGCCTTGTTACCATTTCTACGAAATCGGAAACAGTCAGTGCTGGTGCGGTTGGCCGACGTGACTATTCAGCATCCCAAAAATCCGAGGGTGCGATACTGATTGTGCCCCGCTGTGCCAACACAGCCTAGGATTATTATTAAATTTCACTATTTTTTTCTAAACAATTGATATTTCGTTCAAACCGATATACACTACTTATATCCGGATGACGGATGGAGGTGTCCACAATGCGGACAGATGCAGATCGGATAGCGGTTATTGCCAAGATGGTCGATGTATTGGACGCTCTTGCGTCGGGCGAACCCGCTAACCCCACGGACCTCGCTAGAAAACTCCAATTGCCGCGTACCACGGTCTATCGAATCCTGCAAACCTTGGTCGACAAAGAGGTGCTTACTTCATGTTACGAGCCTGGGCCTCGGCTTATACGGTGGGTTTCCCAAGCGGAAGAGAAATTCAGTCTGCAAGCACTAAGTCGGCCGAGCCTAGGGCGGTTGGTGCAGGAATTTCGTGAAACGGTTAGCGTGTATGTGCGGGTTGGTGCGTCGCGTCTCTGTATCGTACGGCAAGAAGGATTGGAATCGGTGCACCACAGCGTGCAAGTGGGAGTTCCAATGTCTCTGCATGTGGGATCAGCGGGGAGAGTATTGCTGGCATGGCTAATGCCCGATGATCGTCAAGCGCTCATTGTGGAATCGGTGAAATCCACTCAAATTCCGGAGCCTAATCCCCTGCCGGATTGGACGAAGATTCAAGCCCAAGGCTGGGCCATGACGGTTGGGGAACGAGATCCGCTTTTAGCTTCGATCAGTGTGCCAATATTTAATGATGAAGAAGAAGTTCTTGCCGCCCTTAGTATTTCAGGGCCAAGGCAACGGTTTACCCTTGAATGTGTCGACGGCATGGTCCATTCCCTGCAAGAAGAAGCGAGGCTCATTCAAAAGATCCTTAAAGGTTCGCTACGAATTCAATGATCTTTTTTGCAATTGTCGGTATATTATGGAGGCCCAAAACATGGCGCAGACGTTAGAAGGGATTCGAGTATTGGAATTAGGACAACTGGTGGCCGCGCCATCAGCGGGACGAATTTTGGCCGACTTTGGTGCCGACGTGATTAAAGTTGAGCCCCTAGGAGGAGATCCTCTACGTAAGTGGGGGAACGTATCGCCATCGGGGTCCTCGTGGTGGTGGTTTATGCAGTCGCGCAACAAACGATTGATCGCCGTAGACTTAAAAAATCCGACAGGGCAGGAAATCGTGCGTGGACTGGCCAGCCAGGTGGATGTGGTGATAGAAAACCTGCGTCCTGGACGACTTGAGCGGTGGAATTTAGGATACGACCAGATTTCAGCGATAAATCCTGCCATCATCTATGTGAGTATTTCGGGTTTTGGGCTTACTGGCCCCTATCGGGAACGAGCGGGATTTGGAAACATTGCTGAAGCAATGGGAGGGGTGCGCTACATTACGGGTTTTGCCGACCGGCCGCCTGTGCGCACCGGGGTTTCGCTGGGCGATGAACTGGCCGCTTTACAAGCGGTCATTGGAATTCTATTGGCTCTCCACAAACGGGACCACGATCCTGCTAGACGCGGTGATTATGTGGATGTGGCGCTTACGGAATCGGTATTGAGTATTACCGAAGCCCTGATACCTGAATACGTTAACGCGAATATCGTTCAAGAACGTACGGGGAACCAGCTGTTGCGGGCTGCTCCATCGAACACATATCCGACTCGTGACAACCACTGGATTGCCATCGGGGCCAATAGTTCTGGGACGTTTCTCCTTTTGGTGGAAGCCATGGGGCGAGAGGACCTGTTGAAGGATGAACGTTTTGCCACGAATCCTGGGCGTGTCGCCCACGCCGCGCTATTAGACGATATTATCGCTAGTTGGACGTCTCAATATCCTTTAAGGGAATTAATGGATATTTTGACCAACGCCGGGGTACCGGCTGGCCCTGTGATGAGTGCGGCGGATATTGCTGCCGATGCTCAAGTACAGGCCCGAGGCATCATTGAGAACGTGACGAGCGAAGGACACGAACCTGTTGGTATGCTCGGAGTCGTGCCGCGACTAACCCGTCATCCAGGGCATATTCGATGGGTGGGCGGAGACATTGGGCAACACACCGACGAGGTATTGCGGGATCTTGTCCATGCCTCGCCCGAGAATCTGGCGGAGTGGCGATCATCTCGAGTAATTCGCTAAAAGGAGAGCGCGTTTGTGGGCATCTGGCGCATTCATGGAGGCACAGCGTTTGACCAACATGGTCATCCCGGTGGGCATCAGGGCACGGATTTGACTGTGACTGATCCATCGAATCGGGTTATTTCCTTGCGGGATAACGACATGGTTTTTCCGGGTCTCATCGATTTTCATGCACATGTCGACAAGAGTTCGGGCTCCCTGGGAGTGTCTCAGGGCCAACTGATTTCATCAGGAGTGATGATGGTAGGAGATGCCGGCACTAGAGGGTGGGGTCAGGGCGCACAACAATGGCATGCATTGCCGATCATCAAGGAATGGTTGTCAATAATTCCTGATGGCCTAGCCCAATATCCGATTGTACCGTATTTCCGCGGTTTGACGGAAGAACAAGGCGTTCAAATCACGGAGAGGATGAACTCCCAGCGGGAGCGGGTGGTGGGTCTTAAGATTCGTCTAGGACAGCATGACTTCACTGAAGATCGACGACTGCTGGAAACCGGGTCAACTTTTGCCCAGTCCTGTAAGGTGCCGCTTATGGTTCATATCACTGGGACTTTTTTGACGGCGGAAGAAATCTTCGAATCCTTGCGGGCAGGAGATGTTCTAACCCACGTGTTTCATGGCCGTATGGGGTCCTTGGACCGTGACCGGAGAAGTGTGAGTTCCCTTATCGCCAGTGTGGATAGCGGGGTAATTCTTGACATCGGCCATGGAGCCCGACATTTTTCTTGGTCGGTGTTTCATCGGCTACGTGCTGAGGGTATTCTGCCAGACACCATCAGCACAGACGTCACACAACTTACTTGGCGGAAGACTCCTCTATACGACTTGCCGTTTCTCTGTTCGAAGCTATTGGCTGCAGGGCTTTCCTGGGGTGATATCTATCGCGGAATTGTCACCAATCCACTTCGATATTTCTCCGAGTCTCTGCCGAATGATTCCATTGTGGTGTTACGGTACTGGCCAAGGAGAGTGGGTTTTCCAGATGCCGAAGGCCAGGTAGTGGTGGCAGATGGGATGTGGCGACCTGTCTTGGTGGTGGCCTCGGGCCATGTGATAAAAAATTTTCTGTCACATTCGGAGGTGTGAGGAATGGATGCAGTCAGAATTACGGATGTGACTCCTCGAGATGGATTGCAAGATGCGTTGGGGTATGTACCTGTGGAGGACAAGGTAGCGTTGGTGAACGGGCTTTATGCAGCGGGAATCCGTACGATTGAAGTGACATCTTTCGTTCATCCCAAATGGATTCCGCTCTTGCCCGA
The DNA here is from genome assembly GCA_021797515.1 of Bacillota bacterium. GTDB lineage: Bacteria > Bacillota > Sulfobacillia > Sulfobacillales > Sulfobacillaceae > Sulfobacillus_C. Next base: position 11,947 of record JAJZZP010000069.1, read on the forward strand.
TGGGGACCAACTCCTATCTCGAGTACAGGGGTTGAACGTTGAATGGGTCGCATTGGTTCCTAACGCCAAAGGCGTATCCCGAGCCAGTCGAGCGGGAGCTCACACGGTGACCTTGGTAGTTTCGGCGTCGGAAAGCCATAATCGGGCAAATTTGAACCGATCCCAAAAAGAGACTTTGACTTTGCTGGAGGAAGCCACTCTGTTAGCCCGCAAGGTGGGTCTTCGAGTACGGGGTGCTATTAGCACTGCGTTTGCCTGTCCCTTTGAGGGCATTGTTCCGTTATCTTCGGTTCAGAAGGTGGTTGAAGCGTATCTTAAGATGGGTGTTGACGAATTAGGCATTGCCGATACCATCGGAACGGCTACTCCGGCGCAAGTTAAGCAACGGGTTTTGGCTCTTAGGGATATGACGCAATCGGTGCCGATAGGACTCCATCTGCATGACCGATTCGGCTGGGCGTTGGCCAATGTCGCTATGGCATACGAGTATGGTGTAAGGATGTTCGAGTCGGCGGTCGCAGGATTAGGGGGCTGCCCCTATGCGCCGGGAGCCGCAGGTAATCTCGATACGGAGCGTCTGGTAGCATTTTTCCACGCTCAAGGGATTGAAACGGGAATAGATGTCTCGCGGCTGGAAGCGGTTCGCAAGGACCTACTCGCGGTATTGGAGAGGCGGCTGCCGGCACCAAGCATCGCAGGGTAAAAGGTATTTTAGTCAGGACGCGATCTCTAATTTGAGCAAGACATCGTCATTGATAACTACTCATTCTTTAGGAGGAATTGTGATGGCTACAGTGTCCAAGGCGGAATTTAATATAGCCAGCAGAATGAACCGGTTGCCTCCGGCACCGTATTTTAGAGGATTAGTAAGTCGAGTGTCCACCGGGGGACTTTTCGAATTCTATGAACTCTTCATGGCTGGGGCAGTGGGTGCGGCTTTGGTGAATGCCAAAGTTATGGCTGTGTCGGGTCTCGCTTATTTTATTGGAGCTGGATTTTTTGGAATGTTTTTTGGGACATCAATTTTCGGAAATATCAGTGATAAAATCGGTCGACGTAACGCCTACGTGTATTCGCTTTTGATTTATTCGTTCTTTACCATTCTCATGGCATTCTCTCCCAGTGCTTTGTGGATCGATATATTTCGGCTCTGTGCGGGGTTCGGCGTGGGTGCACAACTTGTTATTATTGATACCTACATCAGCGAAATGACACCGGCGTCCCGCCGCGGGTACTACATTGCTTTCAGTCAGTTTATCACCTATTGGGCGGTACCTGTGGTAGCTTTCCTGGCGTATGCTCTGGTTCCCACCGATTTTCTTATGCACGGTTGGCGCTGGGTCGTGTTGATCGGGGCCTTGGGTTCGGTAGTGGTATGGTGGATTCGTTCTGGCTTGCCTGAATCTCCGCGCTGGTATGAAAATCGGGGAGAAGTAGATAAAGCCAATGCATTAATGACTGAGATAGAAAAGGAAATAGAACGGCAAGTGGGAACTTTGCCCCCTCCTGTCGCCGGTGTTGGAGAAAAAGAAGCCAAGGGCCATTTCCATGAGATATGGGAAAAACCCTACCGTTCACGAACCATTATGCTTTTGATTTTTAATTTGTTCCAGACCATCGGCTTTTATGGATTTGCAGCTTGGGTTCCTACGTTGCTGGTGAGTGAAGGCGTCACACTTCTTCACTCGCTACTGTATACGTTTGTTATTGCGCTCTTCAATCCGTTAGGACCTATTATTGGGATGATTATGTCAGACCGCTGGCAGAGAAAATGGCAAATTGTCGTGGTAGCCTTGGCCATTGGTTTAACGGGAATCATTTTTGCTCAGATGCGAGTCCCCGTGTGGATCATCGTCTTCGGTATCGTCATTACGTTGCTCAATAACTGGTTTAGCGCGTTGTTTCATTCCTACCAAGCGGAACTCTATCCGACTCGGATTCGAGCGACTGGGGTAGGGTTTACGTATAGCTGGAGCCGATTGAGTTCTGCCTTTGTTGGTTTTATCATCGTAGCATTGCTGAAACCTTTCGGCATAACCGGGGTGTTTGTGTTTATATCCTTTGCCATGCTAGTTGTTGCAGTAGTCATCGGCGGCTTTGGACCGAATACCAATCGCAGGAGTTTAGAAGAGATCTCTTCCCTGTAATTGCACGATATAGATCGGATATCGCGCCCTTGAGGACCTTTTTTGGTTCCATGGGCGTGTTTTTCTTTAGGCAAACATTCCAAAATCGAGCAGAAGAAGTTTTATCGTGACGTTTTATGTTAAGACGCAACAGCGCGTACGCCAATGTCGCTCCCGTTCCACCAGATAAAATCGATCACTGCAAGAGATTTGAAGTTCCTTCCCCAAAGAGGGATCCACAATGGTCAAAATCACCAATAATTATGGATATACGTTAGAGGGGTCTGGCAACGATTCGTGGTTGTTTGTTCCGCTCTCAGCCAGGTTCTGGCAGTTTGTCATGTTGACGTATACCCCAAATGCATACCCAACTCAAAATCAAAACCCCGTGACCGTAGTGTTCTAGCGCTTGCGATCGCGGGGTCGCAAAGAACCAAATTTTGCTGCTAAGGGCTGGGGGACGTGATGGTCGATTGAGACACACCTTCAATGGGCTGACCGGATTGAGCGTTCACAATAATGTTCAATGTCCCGGTGCTGGTATGGGAGGTCGCGGAGGCACCGTTTGGGAGCGCGGGCCCTGCAACCGGTACCACCACATTAGGAACAGAGACGATCCAGGCCGGCCCGTGGTATAACGATGTCGTCACGGTACCAAACTGAGTAGAGATTGGGCCTTGTGCATTCCATTGCGACCCCGCGGCCTGTTTGGCATGGGCAATAGCCGTAGCGGCACTCACCACCCCCGTAGTCGGGGTGCTGGGCTGGAACTGAATGTTATTGCTTGCCAATGTAGTCGATAGGCCTTGGGTCTGCGCCTGGGTTAAGAAGGACCACCCCCAAAGTAACCCAGCGCCCAAAATGATAGTGCTTACCACACCTCCCGCTAGTACGGCACGTCGCATTGATTCTCCTCCTCTCTAACAATTAACTGGTACGGGTGTCATAGGTGTAAAAGCTCTGGCCCTGATACCCGTAAATTTGTCCACCATACGTGGTGTAATTCTGCATGTCGCCTTGGCTAAAACTTGTTGAGTGCCACGATCCCGAAGCGTAGCGCTGAAAACGCCAGAATTCACAAGGAAGCGCCACCGTTTCTGCAAAATAGTCCACGGGATTAGAAACTTCGGCAAACACTTGAACCGAGTCTGAGGTCCAATTCACTTGCGACGTGTTGGTCACGTCCACCCCGTCGATATACATGTTGTAATAGTTTTGACCGCTATACCCAGTATAAAGCGTCGCATAAGTATGGGAGGAATTTGCCGCCACTTGATAATAGGTCGTGGTATTAAGCGTATTGGTATCAGTATTTTTCCACTGGGAGAATGCCATCACTGGATTGCCATTCAAATGCCACCAGCCGACTTGAGCCCATCCATCATAATAATAGTTGGAACTCGGGTTATAACCCATGTTCCGCATGTCAATATCTGGTAAATTAGGGGTTTCCCAATAAGGCGACTAATAGTCGGAATATTCTCGCAAAGGAAATCCGTGATTAATGTCGAATCCCTCTTACTATGATCAA
>JAJZZP010000002.1 GCA_021797515.1 Bacillota bacterium
GGCGTGGATTCCACAGGAATTCAGCGCCGTCACTTCGACGGGAAATTTAAGCAGAACGTATCACCTACACGGAGCACATCGCGGGCGGAAACGGTGCGAGACAAGGGGGTACCTGAATAGTTACATTTTCGCGGTATATTCTTAACCATCCGGGGAAGTCTGAGTCGTGGGTGGATCCGGCGCCGGGTCGTAACATCGCGTTAGGACCTCTCCCGTGACCGATCCAGTCACCACGGCCACCCGAGCTTTCATGAGGCACTGGCGGCCTTACTGCGTAAGCAGCTAAACTTGAGGCCTAAAGTTCCGCAATGCAATGATTCTTACGCCTATTCGCCCAAATATGGTGCCCTTGCCCCCCACTGAGTAGTTAGCCTTTCAAAATGCTCAGTATAGTTTGTGGGTCTCCTGCATTGAATAGTTCCGTTAGGACTTGTTCATCTTGAAACAGTTCCATAAGACTACTAAGGACCGTTGCTTGTTCAAAGCTTGTATCCTTTGACAATGCCACAATAAATATTAGTGATATTAATACTTCTGAGTCAGGATTTCCCATTTCTCGAAAGGGCACAGGAGAGGAGAGTGTCACAATTCCGAGACCGGGCCGGATAATGTAGTCAGGATCAGCATGTGGAATTGCAACGCCAAAAGGTTTGGTGGGTAATCCTGTAGGAAAGGTTTGTTCTCTCTTAATCAACCCATCAACGTAGCCTGGTTTTGTATCGATTCCTTCTAAAAACACTAAACGCGCGGCCTTATTAATCGCGTCTTCCCATCCAGTATATAGCTGTTGAATTAATATACGCCTACGATCCACTAAGTCAGCAATACGCACAATCAATCACGCCCCTATCCACAATATGGTGCAGGAAAAAATGTCCAAGCGAGTTCCGCCCGGCCCGGTTTTTTGTTGTCTTTATTTTCGCTCAAACAAAATTGCAGGCCGATATTTTTGGGACACATTTTATCGAAATGTTTATCCTTTTATAAGGACCTTTAATTCTTTGGGATCTTGAGCCAATCTGATTCCTTCTTCGATGTTTTCCAGCGGAACTATACTAGAAATCATATCATCCACCACAACCTTTTTTTGAGCTAATAGCTGGATTGCAATAGGATAATCATAGGGTGTAGAAGAATAGGCACCACCTATTTTGATTTCGTCTGCGAAAAATCGCGAAACATCCAGTTCAGTGTTTCCGTGGAGTGAGGCAAATACTAGAATACGGCCCCCCCGATTGACCAGGTGTAGCGCCTCGTTGAGTAGGGACACTACACCAGCGGCGATAATTATCATGTCCATTTTCCCATACGAACTAAGATACTCTTCCAATGAATGTTCTCGAATGTTAAATGTATCATCAGCTCCCAGTTTTCGAGCAAGATTCAATCGACTCGGGGAGACATCGCTTACATAAACTTCCTTAGCGAGATTAAGGCGGGCTAGCTGCATCTGTAAGAGGCCAATGGAACCCGCCCCCATAATCAGTACACGGTCTCCGGCTCTTACACCTAGTTTCCTTTGCCCATGTATGCAACAACTCAACGGTTCAATAAAGCTTGCTTGTTCCAACGTCATTATCTTTGGTACTTTATACAATGTATATGCAACGTGTTCTTGGCTGAGTTTAATAAATTCACTAAATCCTCCGGGATACACGTTGGTTTCTTTAAAATGTGGACATAAAGAAAAATCACCACGTTGACAGGATGCACACGTGAAACATGGGACATGGTGAGCGACGAAGACACGATCTCCCACGGAAAATTTGTTGACATTTACGCCGACTTTTGCGACGGTACCCGCAATTTCATGTCCCAAAACAACAGGCCGAGGGAAAAGCGGATCCGCAATTTTATGAAGATCAGTCCCACAAATACCGCAGAATCCTAATCGAATAATGACTTCGTCTTCCTTGGGAGAAGGTATCTCGCGATGTTCAATGGAAAATCCTTCGTTGAGCAAGAACGCAACTTTCATCCTCAGTTCCTCCAACTCTCGATGATTTGACAGGGCTGTGCCTCATGGAGCGAAAACTTCCCATGTGATAAGTGATCCCTAAAATTGAGTGGGCAGGCTTGAACTGGCTTATCGAGCAAAATAGGCGCACGACATATTTCACCCCTACGGGGTCTCGTGAGTATTGGGATCTGCCCAATGTTCCCCTTAACTCACTTCTGCCCTTTTCATCCACCACGCAGGCCTTTGCTAAACTCCAGACTTACTGTTTCTCCGACCACGTCAAATAGTATCTTTCAAGGCGTTAATGTTCTTCACTTAAATACTCGACAATGCTGTTGACGAGATCGTTCGCCCCAACTCCTGTCAACAAGGGAACGCCCGAAAAAACTTTGACATTGCCTTCAAGAGTTAGCTTAGTGGTACTCACAATGGCGTCTGGACGATTAGTTCGAATCTTGCCAGCGACTTCGGTTGATTTGCACGTGGCAGCGTGAATTAGAAAACCACGCTTTTTTAACATTTCCCTAAGTTTCGTGGCCGCCATCGTGGATGTAGCAATACCGGTTCCGCAAGACACTAGGATTGTTTTTTCTATCATCCTTTTCTTCCTCCTTGGATGTGGTTATTATTGTCAATTCCCCCATACGCACCTAAGAATTTGTGCACGTCAGAATAAAATTCTATTCTGTTGCTAAAGTATAATACCAAGGGATTTGAATTTCTATAATTGTCGGATAGCATTCCGAAATAATTTTTAACTCATTCGCCATTTCGAGATGCCTACGAAATCAGAAAATTATGGCCTGAACATGAACTCGATCTATTGACACGAAAAATCTAATTCAATATACTAGCCCCCGAGAGCACGTTATAGCGTTTGTGCAATAATGTGCAATCCATTCTGGTAAGGAGGCAAGTACGATGATCCGATTGCGCTATCGAAATGCTGCTTTTGCTATCGGCTCGGTAATGTTGCTCGCAGGATGCGGACTCAGCGCGACCACGAGCCCCGCGTCAAACTCAGCATCTTCGACCACAAGCCACAAGGGTCCCTTTAAAGTCGCGTTTACCAACGCATTTATCGACAGTAATTTCCGTGTTCAAGAACAGAAGGATATGCAGACCGTAGCCAACGAATTTATTAAAAAAGGCTTGATTTCCAGCTACACCGCGTACAACGCCAACAACAGCGTCTCTACGCAAATTTCTCAAATCAATGACATCATACAGAATAAGCCAAATCTGTTGATTGTAGACGCGACTTCCGCAACGGCTTTGAATCCAGTGATTCAAAAAGCCGTACAGGCCGGGATTAAAGTTATCTCAGTAAACGATTTGGTCACGAGTCCATACGTCACCAAGGTAAACGTCAATTACGTTGAATATGGGAAACTGGCAGCGCAAGGCCTGGTTCAGTTGTTACATGGCAAGGGAAATATTGTATCCGTAAGGGGAGATCCGGGCCTACCCGCCGACGCGACGATATGGGCCGGCGAAAACGATGTCTTAAAGAAGTATCCTAATATTCATATTGTATCAACCTTTTGGGCCGATTGGAATCCCCCAACAGCGGAGGCCAAAATGGCCAGCCTTCTTGCAACGGGTATAAAATTCAATGGTGTAATTACTCAAGGCGGAGAAGCCTGGGGTGTCGCCAAGGCCATGTTGAACGCTCACCGGAAGTTAGTGCCCATCATCGGCGGAGGGACGGTAGGATTCTTAAAAATTTGGAATCACTATCGAAAGGTTGATGGTTATAATGCTTATACTGTTGGGAATCCTCCAGCTCTAGCTAGCTACGCGTTGGAAGTAGGCATGATGGAACTCCAAGGTATGAAAGTGCCTAAGTTTGTAACTATTCCTCTGGTACCCGTTACTGATAAAAATCTCTCCCAGTATTTGAATCAGCCGACTGCTAATCGGTTTGACCAACTCCGAAGTTATAGTAATATTCAAGGCATCGTTAAAGAGGAATTAGCGGGCAAGACCGTTCCGTTCTCTTAAGCATTGGATCTCTAGCGACACGTTTTGGAGGAGGGACTATTCTTGAAGCAAGAACTGCCTGTTCAGCCGACTTTGGTTTTACAGGATATTGCTAAGAACTACGGAGCCGTTGCGGCGTTGAAAAATGGCGGGATTACGTGTTACAGCGGAGAGATCCATTTGTTACTAGGCGAAAACGGCGCTGGGAAAAGTACGTTCATAAAAGTACTGGCGGGGGTGATTCGCCCAGATCAAGGGCAAATGTTTCTGGAGTCTCTGCCCATGCGATTTTCGTCTCCCAATGCAGCCCGGAAAATGGGAGTAAGCGCGGTGTTCCAAGAACTGTCGTTAATTCCTACGTTGTCGGTGTGGCAAAACATTTGGCTTGGTCAAGAAATCCTTAGAAATGGGCATTTAGCCCTTGATGCTATGCGACTAACGGCAGAAAAATGGATGAAGAAGTTAGGAGCTAAGACTTCAGTCGATGCCATCGTCTCACAACTAACGCTAGCGGATCAGCAACTTGTTGAGGTGGCAAAATCCTTAGTGTGTGACCCTAAAATTTGGGTTTTGGACGAGCCGACATCTTCTTTGTACCAAGAGCAGGTCGAACGGTTATTTGACCTCATTCGCGAGAGAAAATCACAAGGATGTAGTGTAATCTATATCACCCATCGGCTGGCAGAAGCCTTCCGTATCGCCGACAAAGTCACAATTTTTCGTGATGGTACCAAGATCGGCACATATTTGGCATCGGAAATCAGTGCCCATACAGCGGTGACATTAATGAGTGCGGAAGACGAGCGTAGTAAAGCACACTTTGCATCGTTTAGAAATATCCTTACTAACGCTCCATTGCCTGCGGATGTTGAATCCTCAACACCACGCCTTGTGGTGAAAAACTTACAGGTGGGATCAAAAGTGAAACACCTCACTTTTGATCTCTACCCTGGAGAAATTTTAGGCTTCGCAGGATTGCAAGGGCACGGACAAGAAGAAATACTCTATGCATTGAGCGGAGCCTTGAATTTCTCCGGCAGTGTAAAACTTGATGGCGAATTAGTACACTTAAGAACCCCGCGCGTAGCGATCCGAAAGGGTATCATTCTGTTGTCAGGTGATCGAAAAGACACAAGTGTCTTAGTCTCGTCAAGTGCACGTAATAATATTGCATTGTCGAGTTTGGACAGACGCCAATTCATGGGATGGATAAAAATTCAGGAAGAGAAGGACGAGGTAGACACCGTTTCGAAGCAATTATTTCTCAAGCAGGATTACCTGGACCGCTCCGCTGGCGATTTAAGCGGGGGATCCCAGCAGAAACTAGCCATTGGTCGCGTGTTGTTGGCAAGACCGCGCATTTTGATTCTAGATGATCCAACACGTGGCGTGGATGTCAATACTAAAACGGATTTCTATTCCCTATTAAAGGAATTGGCGTCCGAAGGTATGGCGATTATTCTGTCGTCGAGTGACACCAGCGAACTGGTAGAATTGGCTGATCGTGTCCTCGTGCTTCGTTCGGGTCAAGTAGTGGCGGTTCTTTCGAAGCCCGAGGACATCACCGTAGATCGCATTGTTCAGGAGGCTTTTCAGAAATGAGCAAATGGAAATGGCAATCGACTACCTGGGTGGTGGTATTGATCAATGCCGGGTTGATTGCGCTCCTAGCAGTGATTTACCCAGCGTTCTTCGGGTATAACAATCTCGTCACATTTGCTGTGGACGCAGCACCTTTGGCAATGGTAGCTTTAGGTCAAACATTAGTGATATTAACTGGTGGAATCGATTTATCTTTAGGGCCCTTGTTGGGATTGGTCAACGTCATTGCTGCATCACTGTTGATGCCTCTTAATGCCTTAGGGTTAGTCCTCTGTTTAATGTCGGGGCTTCTGGCCGGATTTATTACCGGAGTTATTATTGGATTTGGACGACTCCAGCCCATTATTGTAACGTTGGCCATGTCCTCAGTGTGGTCTGGATTGGCTCTTTTGATCATGCCTCAACCGGGTGGAGCCGCACCGCAGTGGTTTATTCTCTTAACGACGGGCTTCTTTGCGAGTATCCCAATGATTATGGTTATCCTAGTGATCACCAGCCTTCTACTTTGGTATGGCTTTTACAAGACAAGATATGGTGCCCATGCTTTGGCTATTGGTGCTAATGAACGCGGTGCCATATACTCCGGTGTGTCCCCGGCCAGAATTAGAGTTTTGACGTACAGTATTGCAGGGGGATTGACTGGTATTGGGGCGTTAATTCTAACCGGTAGTGCTGCCTCCGGTGATCCAACTATTGGCCCAGCGTACACGTTGACATCGATCGCGGCCGTGGTTCTTGGAGGAACTCAACTTTCTGGCGGCAAGGGTTCTATATGGCACACGTTGGGTGGGGTGCTGATACTTGAATTATTAACCCAGCTAATTTTTTACCTAGGTATTTCGTCATATTATCAGAATCTTATTGAAGGAATTGTATTGATTGTGGCCTTGGGGATTGGCATCGTCAAAACCTTGCCCATCTTTAAAATGGAGAAGAGGGTAGCGGAATGACACGGTATTCGCTCAGAAAGAACGTTGACTTATTTGGTGTATGGATGAAACGACCTATATTCATGGTATATGCTGCAATGCTGGTGCTTTTTGCTCTGTTTGCAGTGGTTATTCCAGGTTACGGGTCCCTCAATAACGTGATGAACATTATTCGGCTTTCGGCTTTTTTGGGCATTGTAGCAGGGGGACAAACACTGGTCATCGTTTCTGGAGGAATAGACTTGTCAGTTGGTGCTATTGTGTCCTTTGCGGATGTTCTTGTGGCTCAACTAGCCGTGCTACATGCCGATGCGACCACAGCCATCATCGTAACCCTTGCCGCGGGAATGCTGATGGGTCTAGTGAATGGAATGGCCATTGTGTGGTTAAAGATTTCACCTTTAATCATGACCTTTGCACTAGGGTTCGTAATTGATGGTATAGCACTCATTATTACTGCTGGATCACCGGCCGGGAATGTCCCCCAAGTGCTAACAACTTTAGGGAGCGGATCATTCGGCATTGTTCCTATTATTTTAATACCATGGGCTCTGTACGGGATCTTGATTTCTTTAATTATGCATAGAACTACTTTTGGTCGCTACCTCTATGCTATGGGACAAAGTAGGTCTGTGGCCCGCATGGCAGGAGTTCCTCACCAGTTTGTGACAATAGGTGTCTATGTTCTATCAGGATTATCGGCAACGTTCGCGGGTATGCTGTTAGCGGGATTTAGCGGGGTAGCATATTTAGGCATTGGCACTCCGTACACACTGGAGTCTGTGGCCGGAGTGGTTATAGGAGGTGCGTCTATCTTGGGTGGGACGGGCAACTATCTCGGAACCATTGCTGGTACACTTATTTTTACAATGATCCAAGGAGGAATGACGGTGTTGAATATTCCTCAAGCTGGCCGATATCTAGTTGAGGGAGCCGTTATTATTCTTCTATTGCTAGCGTACGGGCGCGCAAGGAAAATTGTCTAGCGGCTTCTAACAACAAACAGTGAATTATTAAGAAAAGAAAGGGTGAATACGGTGAATTTGTTTGACTTAAAAGGCAAGAGAGCTGTTGTAACGGGAGCTAGTCGAGGACTGGGTCATGGTATGGCATTGGCACTGGCCGAAGCCGGTGCCGATCTAGTCTGTATCCAGAAAAGCTATCCTCATAACCTTGTAAACACTATTCAAGCTATGGGCCGGGAATGTCGGTGCGTGACCGCCGACCTATCCCAAGAGAACGAGATTCGTCATGTAGCGGAACAGGTCTTGGACTCATGGGGACCGATAGATATTTTAGTTAATAATGCAGGCATTCAGAGACTTCACTGGGCCATCGAATTTCCAGAAAGTGACTGGGATGCTATCCTTAACGTCAATCTAAAAGCAGTTTTTATGTTATCCCAAATCTTTGCCAAACCCATGATCAGCCGCAAATACGGGAAAATAGTCAATATTGGGTCGTTGCTTACATTTCAGGGAGGTCTGAAAGCGTCTGCGTACGCCGCTAGCAAGGGAGCCATCGGGCAGCTCACTAAGGCGTTGGCTAATGAATGGGGGCCGTATGGAATTAATGTGAATGCCATTGCGCCGGGCTATATGACGACCGACATGAATGCCAATCTTATAGCCAGTGAGACGAACTACCGTGAAATACGCAACCGCATTCCAATTGGCCGGTGGGGAACCGAAGACGACTTGGCCGGTGCCGTGATATTCCTAAGTTCTGCAGCGTCGGATTATGTTCAGGGACAAATTCTTGCGGTTGACGGGGGGTGGCTAGGCAGATAAGAAAGCAATCAAAGAACGGGGACGGTTACGATCTTTCTATCTAGACCATTCCCAAAGTATGGGCCACTGAACAGGGGCGGTTAAGCCTTTCAATTCAATGGAGGACAGAAATCATTGAGTTTCCATTAAAAAACTCTTGGTGCTTGAGGCTCCTCCACACATGGTAGGCAGCCGCCCCAGTGGCCCCAGTGATAACGCTGGAAGGAAGAGAACACCAATAGTTTCGACACAACTGGTGAGGAGTTGGCAATAGGCACATGGGTGGGGTTTTTTCAGATTCACTCAGTCTCGGAGTGTGGATGGTTTTGCCGATTACGGTATCCGTTGTCGCTTTAATATTCGCGGAGTCGCGAAAAAAGGCGATTACTTCGGGATTGTTCATCGCCGCTGGATTAGCGGGAGGCTACGTAATTGTTCAATGGCTGGTAAGATTTATATTACCGCCACTCGGACGCGGTGGACAGTTGCTATTTCATAGCCATATTGTTGCCTTGGATATTGGCTGGCCATTTTCCGCAATTCTTGCATTTGGAACAGTAATTGGGGTATTAGCATTTCCGGTTGGTTTGGCTACGAATGCTATTATGCTTATTACACGAGTTACGCGTACATTGGACATAGACTTGTGGAATTTTTGGCATATTGCTTTTGTGGGACTTATTGTGACGCTTGTAACGGGTAGCATTCTTGAAGGCCTTATTGCGGAATCAGGCGTTATGGCAATCACTTTATTTTTAGCCGATATTAGTCAGCCAGTGGTACGAAAATATTTCGGATACGACGCCCTGTCATTTCCCGCTTTGGTGTCATTACCGTATTTTGTTCTGGCTGTGATTCTGAAACAATTTTTTTCTACGCAGACTTTTTTTTCTGATAGTTCTCTTCCACTGAAAACCTTCATCGAGAAACGGATTCAGGCTTTTTCTTCTGAAAATTTTGTTGTAATTGGTTTTATCGCTACTATCGTTGTCGGGGTTATTGGAGGTATAGGGATCGAACAGAGCGTATTCATAGGTATTGCTGGCGCATCAACTATTATTATTTTACCTCGAGTGGTGGCATTGGTAGTTGAGGGAATGCATCCTGTTGTTGATGCCCTATCTCCCCTAATGCAAAAGCATGTTGGCCAACACAAGTTACACATGGGAATGGACTCAGCGTTGTTGGTTGGAGATCCTGTCAATATCATGGCATCATCACTTCTGGTACCTGTCACATTTCTTCTCGCAATAATATTGCCTGGGAACCATACTTTCCCATTGTTTGATATACCTACTATTCCCTTCATTATCGCACTAATGGTGCCGGTGTTCGATGGTAATCTTTTCTACACGGTCATTGGTGGAATTGTAGCTATGGTTCCGACGCTTTATATTTCTACGGCTATGGCTCCCATTTATACCGTGGCGACTAAATTAGCGGGAGTGCATTTACCAGGGGATGGTGTAATGCTTACTTCATTGGTCGATGGGGGTAACCCCATAGTATGGGTGATAAAAGAGTTGGCCCAATTACGGGTGGTAGGGTTTGTTATTGCACTCGGTGTTATATTGGTGTTCCTTGGGGTAATTCGAGAAAGGCTAACCATTAATGAGTCTTAAGAACTGCTCTGAAAATGGTAAATGTGGGAACTCCGCGATCACTTAAGACCTCTGAATTTAATCACCAGGAATTCCTCAAAAAGAGCGTGGACATTTCCTCACTTTCAGCATTGAGATCTCCCCACGGCGGGCAGATGGACTGGGAGCCTCTACGGGCATGCTGATAACCGAAAAGGGGCGTGGCGGACCGCTTTTGGCCTAAAACAACAGCCTAGCATGTCCGTATTCTCCTCATCCAGCCAGTATTTTACTGGGAATTGCCACTGGGGAATGAAAAGGCTTTTTTTGAGGAATCGTAAATGACGTTATACAACACGTCGGACCGAGTTCACGGGAGGGCTGGCCGGTGGTCAGCACCTGGTAGATGATGATCAGGATCCGATGCGCCAACGCGATGATTGCTTGGTTTTTGGACAGGCGTTTGTTCCACCGCCGGTAGAGTGCACCCAAGAACATGGTTTTGGTGTGGCTGGCCGCTCACGTGGCCAGCGCCAAGGCGGCCGGCAGGGCAATGTTGTCAGGTTAAGGATTGCGGCGAGCGTTTGTTCGCGTTAGATCGGTAAACACCCCCACATCGATGACCCCCCTCAGGATCCGGAAAAAGATCCCCCACGGCCTCCATTGCGGTCGCAACGAGGGGCATCGACGTGGAGGCTTGGTGCGAGGACTGGCGAAGCGCAGCAGGCCATCCCTCCGAAAATCTGGCGATTTTCCGCGGGGATCTTTTCGCGACCGCAGAAGACATGCCGGGCGTCGCTGGAGGCAGCGACGCCCGGTGATGGTGTATGGGTTGATTTTGCGGCGCTTCTTGCGCCGCGGAACCTTCCGACCTGGAATCACGGGCACCATATCGCGGACCAGTAGGGCGATTAAATGCGGATAACGTTGGAGTGGCTTCAAAAGATTCGATTCGAGGAGGATGCTGAGGAGGCGATACTTGAATTGGCCTACTAAGACCCGAGTTTCGCCATTATTTTTATTTTTCCTGCAAATCCTTGGCGCATAAGGCTTTCCCATTATTCTAAGTGTAAGGTACGGTTATGTATTTAGACAAGTTTTAAACTATGATAGCGTGGTGTTAATGTGTGGTACGGGAGGGTGCCCATGGCCAAAATTGTCGCTAAACACGAGGGGTCTGGAACTTGACATCATCCCACGGCCTTTTTGAGGGGATACCTACGCACTTTTGCAAAAGCTAATTCCGCTCAACAATTAGCGGCAGTGGCCTGGGAATTTGTAAAATTTCTTACCTCGACGCAGGGTACAGTTCTTTGGGCGGAGCATAGCCATGGATATCTGCCGGTGGGCAAAAGTGCCAAAAATCTCATGACCACGTATTTATCCGATGATCCGACGCAAGCCACTGCCTTCGCAAACTTGTCTAATGCGAATGCCGAAGACAACCTAGCCTGGTACCGAAGACGGATCCAACAAGTCAGCCCTGTAGGAAGCGACGGGGGCCGCGGCATCAATAGGCAAAGCCCACTGGTGATGCCCAAAGTGATAGCTGTGGTATGATAGTCCCACGGTATGGCGTTGTTGCTCGGCAAGAAATTCGGCATCAAGGTATTCATCTAACGGTAACAAATTCCCTTGGCAAAAACCTCGCCCACCCATGGGTGATCAATCACCAGCAGGTCATAATGCTGCACCAGTTCCTCCAAGGGCTAATCCGCAAATGCCTGAAGCGAGCGTTTATCCCAACGCCGCCACTGAAATGGCTTCTTGAAACAATTTATTCTGAGTGCTTAAATCGAGGAGTCGGTTTGTCCCCTATTTTAAGCACTTAGGGCGCTTCTAGCTTATTGTCCGTTAGAAACGATTATCTAGTGACCCTGTGGTCTGTTCAATAGTCAACAACTATCAACGCCGATTATGTCTTATTCCCATCGCAAAAACGATGGAACGGGGGACCGTTCAAGGTTTTGCAAATCTACACCCATAGACTGCAGCGCTCCCCGATTAGTTTGGTACAGGACATAGTGCCCCATAGCGATGCGGTCCACGAGCCCAACGGAGTGGAGCAGAGTTAAGTGACGAGATACGGTGCCTGCACTTAACCTCAGGGCATGAGCAATGGTGCCGGTCGTTCCTACAGAACCAAACAAATGCCGAACAATCAAGAGACGGGTGGGCTCACTCAAAGCCTCTAACCTCCGTTCGAGTCGAGCAGGTGCTGACACGGGCGTCGCCCAACACCGGACCGCCTGTGATTGGTAGGTGACACTCAGATGGCTCTGCCATCCGTTCACCCATAGATGGGGCCAGCAAAACACACTCGGGCAAAATGTAACCAGCGTCGTTGGCGTGACCGTAAACTCCGTAGTCCACGGCACCAGCACCTGCATCGATTCGGCATCTCGCTCCATGCGTAATCGCGGGGATATGGCATGCCACCAAAACGGCGCATCCTCTGTTTTATGGGTCGCTGCACGGTTTGCAACGTCATCGTGGAGGTGTTGCACGATTTCGTTCCATACGTCCTCAAACACTTGTTCCCAAAATTTCTTTATCAGCCAGCCTAAGTGGTCACGCAATGACTCCACTTTCGCATTCCATTGGCTCCACCAGTCTGAGTCCGTTAAAAACAGCACACTTTCCCATTCCGAATTCCGTGCCATTCGCAGGTCAAAATTCTGTGTCCACCGATGTTGAATATGTTGGTGTAACGTTCCAAGATGATCTGAACTTAGACCCATATAGGCTTCCCATTCATCAAAAAAGCAGGGAAAACGTACCCCACGTTGGGAACCCTGAATCATAGTCTGTAACCATCCTAGGAAAAACGGCGTCCTCTGATCAATGGAATCCAGCATTTCAGGCGCAAGCCGTTGCCGTGTGTTCAGCGCCCAATTTAAAAACATCCCATGATGGCTGGGACGAGACAAAACATGTAATGCCCAACCCAATTCCCGTAATGGCGACACCTGAAAATCCACGGGGATGTTGATGGCTGTGTGTGATTGAGATGCAGGTGCAAATTGGATGATCACGCTCTAATGTCCTTTAACCCAAAAATAACCAGCCCCCCCATGGAAAGCTACTGGCACCTAGTCTCAGCATACTCGTCTGCCCTCTATTTGACAAGATACCAGATGGCAAGGCATTGGTCTTAGGCAAAGGTAGATTTCGACAATTATGATAATACCGTGATGGGAAGATTTACGAGGCCAACAAGAAATGGTCAGCTGTTTCGAGTGATGGTGTCTCTGGGGTGTGGGCAGTTCGCATTACTCGGTCGCTAGCGACCGAGTGCGTTGAAAAAGCCGGAGCCGGCGACCGGATTATTAGACGGGTTCTGTCACAAAAGCAATGGCCGATTCACGATTCCATCCCAAAGCCGGGAGCTTGAATGCCGTTCCTTCTTTCTTTGTTCTTTTGGCTATGTGCAATCTGAGGTTGGATTTTCCTGCTTGGTAGTCCAAACTGCCCTCTGCGGCCATCGAAACCCAGGTTGGAATGGGTGCTCCGTGCGCTACGGTTTTGCATGCCTCGCGGGTTGGAAACGCAACCGGACCGTTCCGTGATGGAACGCCGGCTAATCGTGGGTCACAACGACGGGTTGTGGACCTGTGCTCGCGTACTAACGCGCCCCGTTAGTGACAGAACTATCGGCTGAAATAAGTCATCCCGAGGTCAGGCCCTGCAGTGCTAAAGGTCATATGAAAGCCGGGGGTTTCCAATAGGGTTCGAAAATCCCCCAGGAGCTCCGCGCCATTGTACTCCATCACGACCCGTCGCGTTTGCTGAAGCGTTGCCGAGACTCCTTGGTATACTTTCAGTTACGCCCCTTCTACGTCCACCTTAAATAGGTCGATAGGCGCATCAGGAATAAGGGAGTCTAAGGGCTTTGCGGGGACTTGTACAATAGGAAGGCGTTCCTTAGCGATAGCCTCCCCAGCAATAAGTCGATTCCAACCGGTGGACTCGGCTACGGCGAGCATGGAGAGGGTGTCTTCCGTCTCGGCGATAGCGTAGGCTTGTGCTTCAATGCTTACCGAAGGAACTCGGTGTTGATTGTCGTGGATATTCCGTTCTAAATATCCGAACGTGGTAGGAATGGGCTCGAAGGCCCATAGTTGCCCCTGTTGCATGTGCAGAACTGCCCAGAGAGTAAAACATCCAATATTTGCGCCAACATTGACGACCGTCCATCCGCGCCGAGGCACGAATGATTCGACGAGTCCGTAGCCTCGCCCCACCCGGATTTCCTCGAATTGTTCGAAATCCGTCCGGGTGGGGGGCCACGGAGACCCGAGAGAAGCCGGCGTGAATCTCAATGAGCCATGGGCTGGGATTCGCCTTGGGTTGACGGTTGAAATATGCAGCCTACGCCCCACGCGAATGCGATAAGGGGTGGAGCATGCTGTCCGACCGTTCCTCCTGAATCACAGAATAGGCTCCGTGAAAATGGAAGCCATGATGACAACTTATTGAGTCAAACCGATGCCAAAATAAGTTGGCCTCAACACCACCCCAAGCGGCTGGGGCACAACGGCCTTGGTCGTGAGCGTTGGCGGAAAAGGCATCGTCAAAGATGTCAGGCGAAGACCAAGAAGGTGAGCGTTGAGCTATCCCATGTCAGCGTCGAAATACGGTTGGACGATGTCAAAATGGAGGGCTTTCCCGACTCTCCAGACGAGCGAAGGCGATACCTACTGACGGCCTTCGCGGCATCCGGCGTATAGGGGGCACGAGCTTGGTCTGGGCTTGGACATAGAACGTGAGAACCCTGTCGGTGATGCGCAGCGAAAACCCAATAGGCGGAGCCCGCGAAGGGGGAAAGTAGCGAGGCATCGGCAGGGGACGGACTATGAGTAGTAGTGATGAAGTTCTTGTAATGAGAATGGAGCGAAGGGGATGGGCGAACTCCAAGAGGCCCTGGCCAACCTTCGGGGAAGAGCCAGCGCGTCTCGGCGTCGGACGGACGCGGCAACGCGTCCGCAAGAGGGTTCGCACGAGCCGGATGAGCTGAGAGGTTCAAGTCCGGATCTGTGGGGGACTGGAGGTGAAATTCCTCCGGTCTACCCGGCAACCGACCGTACGGAATTTTAGAGAGCCTGCAGAAAATTGGACAGGTTGGCGTACTGAGGCACCGCTAATCGAAAGAGGCGGCAACGGAGCGACAGTCCACCTACACCACGGTGCCTGCGGGCTACTCGACTGAGGCAAATCTCGGGGCTGTAATGCAAGGTGGCCTCCAGTGAGTGGCGAGCTCTCCCACGCTGGGCGAAGTCCTCTGTTGTGGCGGTAGGGTATCGCTCCCGCGAGCGAGATGGGAACGAGCAGCACCGCAACGAACTCCTGGAGGTGCTTACGGATTGCACGGAGAGAAAGAGAGGCGACTGACCCGGTGAGACCCTGTCTGGTCCGGTGGTTCGAGAAGAAGGGCAATGAGAGGACCGCCAACCCCCTCAAGAATTAGCGCCAACAGGGCCGCATGCCACTGGAGCAGAGCGCGGACACAGACACCCCTTTCTCCTTTGCGGAAAATTCTGAGTATTTATAGGTTCTACACCCCTTGCGCGCCATCATCTAAGAACCAAACTTTACCATAAGAAACATTTGGTTAGGGTGCGAAATACGGGTTCAAAGCCAATCCCTGTGTTTGAGTATCCTCAATCTCAGTTCAAGCTCCGGCGAATCGCTTCCACTTCGTCGACGGACAAATCCACAAACTCGGCAATTTGCTTCACGTCCATCCCTGCTGCCAT
>JAJZZP010000184.1 GCA_021797515.1 Bacillota bacterium
CCACTCTCCCCGACCATTATTGCTATGGGACACGGATCACCGCATCGGATACGGTTGGTCACTCGTACCAGCAAAAGCCGGACAGTAGAACGCATCAATTTCTAGACACTATAGCCAAGCAGCAACACCAATCCTGAACCTGCCTGGTCAAATCATGGGGGATCGTCTACCCTGAAACTACCCCAAATGGTGGTCAGGGCGCACCCACCCACGCCCGACGCGAACCCCGCACGGTGTGGTATTTTATGTCAGTAACGTCTGCCTAGACGATCAGATCCTCTGGGATCCGATGCCCAATGCCTCCCGTTGGCGGACAAGAGGTGGAAACGCACCTGGTTATCGTGATGCGAGTGCGCTAGGGCGGCTAGCGGGTGGGAATCCGCAGAGCCATCGCGACCCAAGGGTCGCGTTGTCCATGACTCCGACGCGCCAGCGCATGAAAGGGCATCGTGATGGACCCGCCCTTTTCCTCTATGGGGCGTTTCATCCTCTACTGCGGCTACCAGGGGCCATGGGAGTCTCAAAGGATTGCGGAATCACTAACAGCTCACTGCACTATCACGGTCCGGGAGATCCTGCGTGTAGGTGAGTTGTTGGAGAAATAAACGAGCGGAAAAGGCCCCGCGTCCCACCGTATACGTCTTTTGCACCGCCACATCTCGGGCAACGGCTAACCCCCGCCACCTATTAGTCAAATCGGTGAGGGAAGGGATAGGCCAGGTCGAGTCGCCATTTGACCTGTTCGGCGGTCTTAAGATCCCATTGAATATGCGAAACTTGGGTCAGCATGTCATGCATTCCAGCAAGAGGCGGCAATGTGCTCGATGGATCCTGCGTGAAAAAATCCAGATCCCGCGACTTGTCGGCGACCCGGATGCAGCGCTAATGCTGTGCCGCCCGCCAAATAGAAGTGGCTCATCGCCGGCCATTGTGCCAATATGGAGGCCGCCTGCGCCGTCCCTGCAGGAACAAGATCCTCACGCATTCCAATCACCTCTCTCCCTATTATTATAACTCCTTGTCCGATACCAATCACGCAGGGTCTCGGCCGTAAGTCTGTTGCTCAACGTCATCCACATCACGACCTTAAATGCCATCATTTAGGGCATTTCTCAGATAAGTAATGTGCTTACACGCAGCATCATGATCTGAGACCGATGCCTCAGCGTTACACGCTTAGGGAAGCCGATGGCGGTCTTGGAAGCGCATAAAACCCAGTATCCTAAAGATCACAGAACGATGCACGGCATCCGGTGGAGGGCTGGCCACCATTCAGAGCTTCATAGTTTGCAATCGGTAACAACATGTCAGAGCATCATCGTAATCTGCTGAACTGCCCTCCCGTGCGGTTGTTGCGACGCAAGAAAAGCCTTCGCCTCATCAAACCGACAGACTGGCACGGTGAGAGGGAGACTCATCAGGACTATGTCCTTCTGCCCGCACGCGGATGCGGCGGATCGCAGACGGGCTACGCAGAAGGAAGCCGATCAGGATATAGCAACCATTCCCTGTCTTGACTAGCATAAGCCAGAGATTGTCTTTTTTAGATCGCCTGACCGACTTGTCGGCTTATGTTGAGTGCTTTCGATCTGCACCATGCACTAACCAAGAAGGTTGTGACGAAACCCGCTTACGACAAAGAGAAGATCGTATAAGCACCAAAATCTGTATCTTTGATTGCTAGGTTCTTGTCACCACCTCTGCCAGACAATCGTGTGAGCGCTGCTTGACCA
The DNA here is from genome assembly GCA_021797515.1 of Bacillota bacterium. Taxonomy (GTDB): domain Bacteria; phylum Bacillota; class Sulfobacillia; order Sulfobacillales; family Sulfobacillaceae; genus Sulfobacillus_C. The sequence continues at coordinate 1,734 of JAJZZP010000184.1, forward strand.
GAGCACCCCCCAAGGGTCAACCGAAGTGCCCCAATAGCCGGGAACACCATGCGGTGTCACAACCTGGCCATTAGGACGAATGAGCGCATTTTGCTGTCGAGGTCCTTGAGAAATCGATATCCAAAGACCGTAAGATTCCGGGATAATGCCTTCGATCAAGGTGTTGCTCCTAATGGCTGGTCCACCTGGTCCGCTGGGGACGTTGTAGAGAAACATCCGGTGATTCCACTGGGAAGGAATTCTATGACTCACCATAGCGCCAGTCTTTGGATTTAGTACCCACCAGCTCAAGGGATGTGCCCCGTTGGTTTGGAGGATATAACTCACCGTAGTTCCGGTGCCAGAAATTGGGGCCGCCGGCGACACGGTACGTGGAATTGCCAAGGGAATCCAATGGGGATGACTGAAAGGGATTCTGTACCATTTTCCCCGATTTTCCACCATGATTCCCCAATCCCCAATGGCGGCTGGTTGCGGGGGATAGCCAGGGCCTAACAATTTTGCATTAACCCAAGAGGCATTGGCATGTAGATATGGTTGACGGGGCATTAACAAAGAAAAACGCGATTCTTTGCCGGATTGCAAGTTAATGATATCGGCGTAAGGGCGCCCGTCCGGCATTTCGCCGAAGATGGACAGCCAATGGCTCCCAGCGACGACAGGATCTTGCGCGGGCGAAGTGGTGATGGGGGGCTTATCAACAAGAAACTTTACTTGATGCCAACCAAATTGATACTGGTAATAACGGGTGGCCCAAATGCCATTAGACTTTACGGTTTGTGTCAAAATCAAGCCAGACTCATAAGTGGTGGCAATTTGAAGATTCTTCGGAGTCCTCGCGATCGGACTGGGGTAACCATTGCGATTAAAGTCATAAATATGGGTACCTTTTACAGCTAGCGGACCTAAGGGGGTCATGGCCAGAGAAGTAGCCACTCCGTCTTGGGGAGCCGACCACCTAATGGTGCCATGGGTTAACGGCTGGACGGCCTGACCCTCTGAAGTTGAGCGGGGGACGGCCAAAGTCACGGCCCCCAGTGCCAGAATGCCGGCTAGAGAAAGGCCCCATGTCGTGGAAATGATGGGTTTAGGTTTATAATTCAACCTGTTGATGATAGCCTGCCCGTCTACCTTCCATTGTGTGGGTGCAGTGTCCGTCAAATGCCGAATCTGAGACTCCCATAGTGGTTCCATTTTAGTCCTCCTTCAACCAGCGATTAAGACGAGTGCGCGCCCGAGACAAACGGGACCGAAGGGTGACAGGCTTGAGTCCAGTAATGTTGGCTGCTGTGTCCAGGTCCAGACCTAAAATCCAAACAGCCGTCGCGGCGGTGCGTTCGGCTAAAGGCAGTCGGGCAATGGCATCGCGCACGGCAATATCGCTTCCTAAATCCGCTGCCTTCTCGACTTGGGCGATCAAAATATGGTGCCGATTATGCCGATACCACGATTTTAGGTTATTCATCAAGGCCCGGTACAAATAGGCCCGACTAGGGGGCCGATGAGTGTGCTGGATGCGGCTCCAGTAACGAAAATATGTCTCTTGTACTACGTCTTCGGCGTCGCGTGAGCCTTGGGTAAATGCGTACGCGATTCGGAGCGCCCAAGGCGAAGTATCCTCGACAAAAATCACAAATTCTGCTTCTGTTGGCTCCGTGTTACCCCACCTCATTTAGTACACATGCAAATTTGCTCTTTTGTTGCACCGGAACTCGGAAAAATTTTATTCCGTTAAGGTTGCCTGGCAGGCTATACTCACATTGAGAGGTGTGGAGGTGACCTAACCCATGCAAGCGCTGGACGACCTAGTGATTATCGACTTGACCCGTATTTTAACAGGACCGTTTTGCACCATGATGCTAGCCGATTTTGGAGCCGAGGTCATTAAAGTGGAACCGCCGCAAGGTGACGACACCCGGAAATGGGGCCCGCCATTTATTCAGGGGGAAAGCGCCTATTTCCTTTCGGTGAATCGCAATAAACGCAGCATTAGTCTAGATTTAAGGACAGATAAGGATCAAAATATCTTTAAGACGATGGTGGCTCAGGCAGACGTGGTTGTGGAAAATTTTCGACCGGGGACCTTGGACAAATGGGGTCTGGGTTATAAGGAACTGTCGAGCATCAATCCAAAAATCATTGTGGCTTCGATTTCAGGATTTGGCGCCACCGGACCGGGGCGACATTTGCCGGGTTATGATGTTATTGCCCAGGCTATGTCGGGGCTAATGTCAGTGACTGGTGACGGGACTCATCCCACCAAGGCTGGATTTTCGGTGGGGGATATTGGGGCAGGAATGTGGGCTGCTTATGGGATTATGGCGGCGTTGTGGGCGCGGGAACGAACGGGGCAGGGGCAATGGGTGGACACCTCATTGTTCGAGGCATTGGTGTCGTGGCAAACATATCAGGCGGGAAACTATTTCGCTAGCGGAAAAGATCCGGTGGCTCTAGGCTCCGCTCACCCTAATATTGCCCCGTATCAAGCGGTCAAGGCTCAAGACGGGTATTTCGTCTTAGCGTGCGGCAATGACGGACTTTGGGAGAAAATGGTGGACGTTTGTCCGATTCCTTTTGGTCACGACAAGGAATATTGCACCAATCCTGATCGGGTCGTTCACCGCGAAGAACTCATCCGGCGACTGGAAAAAGAAATATTTTCCACTAAACCTGTGGTTCAATGGGTGGATATTTTACGATCTGTCGGGGTCCCAGCAGCGCCAATTCAAAGTTTTTCCGAGGTGTTTCGTGATCCGCAAGTACAGGCCCGCGAAATGGTTCAAGTGCTCCATCATCCCATTGCGGGCGATATCCAGGTACTCGGGATTCCGGTAAAATTGAGCAACACGCCAGGAACGGTAGCATTGCCGCCGCCGACGTTGGATCAACATCGAGAAGAGATTTTGGCGCGCTTTGGTATCACTGAATCATTTTAAGGCAATCACATTTGTCGGGAGTTTTCTAAATCAGTCAGCATTTTTTGTAGTTGTACTTTGGGCAGTAAGACTTGGACAAAAGTGCCTTTGCCAATTTGACCCCGAGAATTCTGAGCGGTTACGTTAGTGATGATGCGGTTGCCATCTACTCGAACCAGGTCTGCTACAGCGGAAAACTCTTCGCCCACCAAAGTCGGCCGGAGGTGGACTACATCAATTTGGTAGCCAACGGCATCTTCGTCGTCGTCAAGGTAGGGCAAAATTAATTTTCGACCAGCCCATTCCATCCATTCAATCAAGCGGGCGGTGGCCAGCACCGGGTGGATTTGTTGACCGCCCAAGGTTGCCACCATGTCCTGGGTGACCATGGTGGTTACCGTTTCAGACAAAGGGGGAAAAAAGTCAGGGCGCATTGATGTATCCTTCTTTCGGAAAGATGATATCGCCCGAATTATAGCATACATGGCCATCACGTCCGTAGCGTGGTACCATGGGAAAGGACACGAGATACTACCACAATATGCCAAATCAAAGGCGATCGGACAGAAAGAAAGCACCGAACCTAACGTTGGAGCCACACGGCAAAGGGGAGCGAAACATAGTGGAAGCCTGGCCGATTTATCGGGTGATGGGCGACGAGGCTAATGCACCCAATGGAGTTTCTGATGACTTAGCATTGCGGATCTATAAAGATATGGTGCTCCTAAGAACCTTTGATGAAAAGACATTGAATTTGCAACGTCAAGGGAGGGTGGGCACATTTGCTCCCTCCCTGGGACAAGAGGCCACTGAAATCGGATCGGCCTATGCTTTGGCAAAACAAGATTGGCTGGTTCCGTCCTACCGCGACCATGGTGCATTGTATGTCCATGGGGTGCCGTTTGAAAACGTGATTCTCTTCGCTATGGGGCGGGCAGGCAGCCTGGCGGGTGATGTGCGGGCTTTGCCGTCATCAATTCCCATAGCCACCCATCTGCCGCATGCAGTGGGATTAGCGATGGCGATGCAGATGCAGGGAGAGCAATCCATAGCCATTGCCTACTTCGGTGATGGAGGTACCTCCGAAGGCGACTTTCACGAAGCCTTGAATTTTGCTGGAGTGTTCAAAGCTCCTGTGATCTTTCTGTGTCAAAATAACGGCTGGGCCATCTCCGTCCCGGTATCGCGACAAACTGGTAGCGCCACCTTAGCGCAAAAAGCTGTGGCTTATGGCATTTCCGGAATTCGTGTGGACGGCAATGACGCTTTAGCCGTCTACCAGGTCGTTAAACAAGCTCGAGAACGGGCGCTAAACGGTGGGGGCGCCACGCTCATCGAAGCCCTCACCTATCGCATTGGGCCGCATACAACCGCCGATGATCCCACTCGGTATCGCAGTTCTGAGGATTTGGTGCCGTGGAAAGGGGAACGGGACCCCATTACTCGCCTTGGCCAATATTTGGAAAAGCAGGGGGTTCTGACGGAAAGCGATTTGGGTCAATTGCGTCAGGAGGCGCGTAACTGGATCAATCAGGCAGTCGAAGCGACCGAAGCCTTGCCGCCAACCAACGCTGCAGAAATGTTTGAGCATATTTACGCTGTAATGCCACCTCGTTTAGCGCAGCAACTGGCCGAATTAGAGGGAGGGGCAGACGCATGGCAGAGTTGAACATGGTGCAGGCACTGAACACTGCCCTGCATGAGTTGTTTGCCGCAGAACCGAGAGTAATTTTGATGGGAGAAGATGTGGGGAAAAACGGCGGAGTGTTTCGGGTCTCCGAAGGCCTCTTTGATCAGTTTGGCGGGACACGGGTGGTTGACACCCCGTTGTCAGAATCTGGAATCATTGGTACTGCCATTGGTCTTGCAGCCGGTGGCATGCGGCCTATTGCGGAAATTCAATTTATGGGATTTTTGTACCCGGGACTGGACCAGTTGTTGTCCCATGCAGGCCGACTTCGGGCGCGATCCTTGGAACGGGTAACGGTACCGTTAGTAGTGCGGATGCCCTATGGGGGAGGGATTAGGGCCCCTGAACAGCATGCGGATTCGGCAGAAGCCTATTTGACTCATACTCCGGGGCTAAAAGTGGTGGTACCTAGTACCCCATACGACGCTAAAGGACTCTTGTATGCCGCTGTGGAAGATCCTGATCCGGTGATTTTTCTCGAACCCATTCGGATGTATCGACTGGGGCGGATGGTGGTGCCTGAGGGCCGGTTTACGGTTCCGATTGGTCAGGCCCGCATTGCCCGAGGAGGTCAAGATCTCACGCTGATTGCATGGGGGGCAATGACGCACCTGGCGCTAACTGTGGCAGAGCATTTTGCTGCTCGGGGGATCTCGATCGAAGTTTTGGACATGCGCACTTTGGCGCCGCTCGACCGGGAAGCGATTGGCAATTCGGTGACCAAAACTGGCCGCTGTGTGATAGTGCACGAGGCACCGCGAACGGGAGGCTTAGCCGGTGAAATTACGGCCCTGATTATGGAAACCGCTTTTTGGTCTCTCAAATCGCCCGTAACTCGGGTTACCGGATTTGATGTGCCCTATCCGGCCTATGGTTGGGAGGACTTTTACATGCCTAATGCCGAGCGCTTGACGAAAGCCATTGCGGATACGCTAAAGGACTGAGGTGGATTATGGCATTGGAGTTTAAACTGCCCGACGTCGGCGAAGGTACGACGGAAGGCGAAATTGTACGATGGCTGGTGAACGTTGGTGATACTGTTCAGTTGGACCAGCCAATGATAGAAGTGGAAACCGATAAAGCGGTAGTGGAACTGCCTGCACCCAAAGCTGGAGTCATTCTGGCACGGTTCGGCGACGCAGGGCAAACCGTGCCGGTGGGCACCACGCTTGTCATTATTGGCAATCCCAACGAAAAACCGCCGACAGCTCGTGCCGAAGAGGTGTTGTTAGCCGCCGTATCGGCGGCACCTCAAGACCCGACAGTGGGGGCAGATCACACCCAAGGCGTACAGGCAGCTCCTGCCACGCGTCGGTTGGCGCGGGAGGCGGGATTAGATCTCAGCAAAATTATCGGAACCGGCCCTCGGGGGCGAATCGTGCCTGAGGACGTGCGACGTGCGATGACCGCGGTAACCGAATCTGTACCCCCGTCTATCCCTGACGCGACGACAGAGCCAGATCGCACACAGGTGATATTTAAAGGGATTCGTAAAAAGACTGCCGAACATATGGCGTTATCGTGGCAAAAAATTCCGCACGTCACCGTAGTCGAAAAATTGGATGCGAGCCATTTGGTGGCGTTTCGCGGTGAACTGAAAGCGGTTGCTACAACCAAAGGCATGGCGAATCTGACATATTTGCCGATTTTGAGTAAAATCGTTGCCGTGGCCCTTAAAGAATACCCCTGGTTTAATGCACGGTGGGACGGCGAGCAATTATTTCAGTACCGTGCGGTTCATATGGGAATTGCCGTGGATACCTCAGAGGGACTCGTAGTACCTGTGCTAAGGGATGCGCATGACAGGGGAATTCTTGATCTTGCCAGACACTTGGCAGAGTTGGTGGGCCGGGCTCGAGAACGTAAACTGTCTCCGGAAGAGCTCACTGGTTCCACCATTACTATTACCGGCGGCGGATCACTGGGTGGCCTCTTTGCCACCCCGATCATCAATTATCCTGAGGTGGCGATTATTGGCATGTATCCAATGGTCACTGAGGGCGTGCGGGTTCATGGAAACTGGGAAGAACGTCCCATGCTTCACATTAGTCTCACGTTTGATCACCGCATAGCGGACGGAGTGCTGGCGTCACGATTCCTCGGCGCGATCAAAGCGCTGCTGTTGGATCCGATTGGAATGCTGGCGTATCTGCGATAGGCTGATCGCGGCCACGCCCATGCCGTAGACGACCCACATTACGTTAAAGCCAATCATGACGCTGGAAGGTGACAGGGATCCTAAAATAAAGCCAAAGAGCGCTGGTACTCCTGCCGTGGTAACAAATCGAATCATGGGGTCGTGATGATTGATAAGCCGAAAAAGGCCAATGAGCACCCAAAAGTAAAACAGAGCATACAGGGCTAATCCAGCCCAGCCGAAATCTATGGCGTTTTCGAGCCACATATTGTGGGCGTCGATGATGCCGTAGGTGTTATAAGGGCTAGGGTGATGGAGCCAATAGGCGTAATATCGCTCGGCGCCGCGGGGACCTAAGCCCAAAGGATGTAACGACAAGGCGTGAAGACCGCTTTTTAGAAGAGCTAACCGAATCATTACAGAGCCTGGACCTCTATGAGCGGTCACTTTATGAGGCGAGAAATTAAGCAAATCCACCATGTGTTTGAGCTTCACCAAGGCAAATGGTAAATGCGCGGTGCTGGGCAAGGACTGCAGGCTGACAATAGCGGCTACCATAACGACCACAATTAGGCCTAAAATACTTAAAGCAATTGTGCGGCTCCGCCCGCGGAGAACCACCGGAAGGGCGGCCAGGTCTAGCACCAGTGCTAATTCTCCGCCCCTGCTGCCGGTTTTGTAGAGCACAAAGAGACCGACTAAGGTTAAGACCGCGGACACCCAATAAACCCAGCGCCGCCGCCATAGGATACCAAGAAACACGATAAACGGCAGCATTAAGGCCAAGGCTGTCCCGAGATTATTAGGATCGAAGTAGAATGCCGTGGGAATATGAGTCGGATGCAATCCGTTTTCCCGCGACTGTGCGAGATGGTGGGCTGTCTTGATTTCCCACAAACTTAGCACCATGGTGGCAGAAAAGTAGATCGGGATTGCCAATCGTAAAGTCCATCGTAGCCACTCGGGATATAGAGCCAAATACCAAAAACTTAGCACAAGCAAATATCCACCGACTTGAGACCAAACGTAGTAAAAGTAGTAATAGGTGTGGGGACTGTCTGCGATAAAAGTGATACCTACCAAGAACAACCAAAGGGTAAGGCTCACTAATGGCACTATGAGACGGCGGTCACCGCGAATTACCATATAGAGCACTACAAAAGGCAAGGTAAACACCAAAACTCTTTGAATTAAACTGAAGACAGAGTGGGGGCCCAACCCCGGTATGGTAAGATATCCTTCATATAGCGAAGTGCTGATATATAAGGCTAGCAATATACGCCAAACAACGCCTAAATATTGTCTATTCACACTGACCTCCTGCTGAATGGTCGGGCACTCTTTCCCCACCATTTTAATAGGTAGCGATTAAAATAGAAACCATAGACAAAAGAGGGAGCTTACGATGCGGATTTTGTTTGTTGGCCTGGGGCAAATGGGCCGTCGCATGGCGCGCCGACTGGGACCAGAAGGCCTTACGGTATGGAACCGCAGCACAGAAATCTTGCAATCTTTCGGGGTAGAGGGATTTTCAGTGGCGACGGACTTAAATGCGGCAACCACACATAGCGACCTGGTGATTACCATGTTGCGTGATGATGTTGCGGTAGAGGAACTGGGCATGCGTGGCTTCTTCGAGTCCTTGGCTCCCGGTTCGGTATGGATTGATATGACCACCGGGAATCCATCAAGCACTAGACGCTATCGGGAAATTGCCCGGTGGCGGAAATTTGCTTTTATCGCCGCTCCCGTATCTGGAAGTCTTCGTCCCGCGGAAACCGGGAACTTGTTAATCTTAGCAGGAGGTGATCCGGATGTGATTACCACAGTAGATCCGGTGCTGTCTAGGTTGGGAACGGTTGTACAGGTGGGGGATCCAGAACAGGCATTAACGCTGAAACTGGCGTTTAACATGCTGTTGGCATTTTACATTGACGGTGTCGCGGAAGCTTTGCAGCTTACGGATAAGGCAGATCTGCCTCGTGAGCGGGTGTTGAGACTGCTGCAGTCTTCATCCTTAGCGGCTGCCGTATTGCAGGCCAAGTCTGAACGTTGGGCCCGACAACAATATGAACCCGAATTTCCCATCGCAATGCTTAGCAAAGATCTAAATTTGGCGGCCGATTGGGGCAAGCGGTTAGGTGCAGTGATAAAGGGTACTGGAGCCTTGCGCGAAATCTATCATGAGGCGTCCAAGACGTCGATGGGCGGTTTGGATATGTCGGCGGTAGCCGATGCGTTGGCCAAAACATAGCTGGGGAGGCCCAGCAAAACTGGACCTCTTGCCTTTTCTTAGGACTTTTTATTGCGGGGAATCATGGCGCTGATATGGTCCCAATCTTGCGCGGTTAACTGTGACAGGGCGTTGAACTGACCGGCACCGTTAAGCCATTCCCCGCCGTCAATGGTGACGACTTCACCGGTGATAAATGACGCGTAATCTGAAATGAGGTATGCAGCCAGGTTAGCTAACTCAGACGGATCTCCTGTGCGGCCTAATGGCACCCGTCCTTCAAAGCTTTGAGCGAGCTCTGGAGTAGGAACTAGTCGGGACCATGCCCCTTCCGTAGGGAAGGGGCCGGGAGCAATCGCCACTTGGCGTATGTGGTACTTGGCCCACTCCACCGCTAACGATCGGGTCATAGCCAATACTCCAGCTTTGGCCACTGCTGAAGGGACAACGTAGCCGGATCCGGTCCAGGCATACGACGCGACGATATTGAGTACGGTCCCTCCCGTACCGGCTTCGATCCACCGCTTACCTGCTTCTAAGGTACAATACATAGAGCCATGCAACACGATGTTGATTACCGCGTCCACTGCACGATGCGAGAGGCGCTCAGTGGGGCTGATAAAATTTCCCGCCGCATTATTGACCAGTACGTCCACGTGGCCATAATGATCATTGACGTGGCCGAATGAGGCAGCTACTTGCGCAGGATCACGGATGTCACAGGACCGAAAAATCACCGGAAATCCTTGAGCCTCTAGTTCATCCGCGGTATTCTTCAACACCTCTGTGCGGCGTCCAATGATGGCCAGGTTCGCACCCAGCTCCCCAAAGCGGCCAGCCATAGCTTTACCCAGGCCAGTGCCGCCCCCGGTGATTAATACGACCTTGTCTTTCAATAAATCGTGTTGAAACATAACGATTCACCTCTTAAGTGATAGAGTTTAAACACTTATTTCTTTCCGGCGTGAGGTGTTTCTATAGTTCGGGCGAGGATACAATTATGTATATTTAGACGTGATTACCCCACCGAATCCATTTGTATTATATCGGGTCCCGGTGATTGACGCACTGAAACGTGATATCCGTGGGGCTGTTTGGCTCAAGACCTGATTCCCCATTGCTCTCAGGAGGAGTCCGAAGATATGGCATTAGCAACCGTGTACTATCTAGGCCGATCAGGCCAAATCCTCTTGGCGAATTTACATGAGGTGTATGCGACCACCGTGTCGGTAAAGGCGTGATCCGCCAACACCTGGGTCGCCCACTGATCCAGGTGGGCTTGTACGGCCGTGCCTTCCCGTTCTGTCATCACGGCTACCGTCGTCATGGGGGTCGGGTCGACCGTCTCGTGCCGCACGCGGTTCAGCAGCGCGGCTGTTTTCCGATACGACATGGCGCTCGCCATATCGAGTAGGAGCTCCCACATCCCCGCAGTCGGGTAATATTCTCGCGGTCCGAGGGCCGCGAACACGTCGGTGGAAGCATTCCCATACGGTATGCCGATCCTCTTGTAGCGCATCGGTGCGGAAGACGAAACGGCCTCGTGCTCCTTCGACTCGGTAGGGGATGGCATGAATCGTGAGAGTTCCGCCATGAGTGGCTTGCGCGTCTTGGGCTTTTTTTGAGAGTTCTTCCAGATATTGAACAATCGCCGCACGAATCGCTGCTTTGTTGAGGCGTATGACGGCTTGTTCGACAGGGTCGATCAGCAGGTCCCCGGTTTCCGGCAACGCCGCTTCCACAGCAATCGGATGGACCGTGGTCTGCCCGTCCTGGTTCGTCAGGGTAATTTGAATACGCATGTTCATCGTTGAATCCCTCCCACCCCAGCGTAACGAACGGGGACGGCTTTGCCCACTCTTTGCTGGGGGGCGCCCACACCCGGTAGATTTTCCCGAACGGCATGCTTGAGCATGTTATACCCCGCATCCCGCAGTGCATCGCGGAGCACGAAATAATTCACCACTCCAGTGAGTTAAATTGTGCAGCTCTGATTTTTCTCTATCTCCGTACGGATCCGGTCCATTCTTATTTGATCATGCAAAAAATCGGAGCTCAGTTAAGGGTCTTTCATGGCGAAGATATCCGGTAGGTGATACAATTCCTGGTGTTTTAATCATGCGAAGGAAGAGGAGGACGCGGGAGACGGCTGTCTTGCGATTCGTAGGCCGCAGACACTCCGGACTTCTTAGCACCTAATAATGAATGCGGATAATTCCTTTATTGCGATTCGGGACTTGAAGATGGTGTACGGTACGCAATTAGTATTAAAGGGCATTAATTTGGATGTAACAAAAGGACAAGTTATTGGATACATTGGGCCCAACGGCGCAGGCAAGAGCACCACCATTAAGGCCATGTTGGGGCTAGTGGCAGGCTATTCTGGAACGATTCACATCTTCGGCCAGAACATTGCCGACGGGGGTGGCGAATATAAGCGACGCATTGGATATGTTCCGGAAACAGCGGAAATTTACGAATCTTTGACTGCTGAGGAGTATTTGGGATTTGTCGGAGGTCTTTACGGGATTTCAGAAAAGCGTGTTCACCATAAGGCGTTAGCGCTTGCCACTCTTTTAGGGCTGAAGGATGCCTACCATGCACGCATTGCTTCATATTCTAAGGGAATGCGGCAAAAAGTGCTACTTATTGCCAGCGTTTTGCATAACCCGGATGTACTGTTTTTAGACGAGCCGCTCAGTGGCCTGGATGCCAACAGTGTAATGGTGGTCAAAGACTTATTGGCCCAATTGGCTGAAGATGGCAAAACAATATTTTACTCGTCACACCTTATGGATGTGGTAGAAAAAATTAGCAGCCGGATTGTGTTGCTGAATGATGGCAATATTGTGGCTGATGGCAGTTTTGACCAACTTAAAGACCTCGCTCAGGAAAAGTCTTTGGAAGAAATTTTTGGCCATATTACTGGATTTCTGGAACATCAAGAGATTGCCCAGAAGTGTTTGGCCGTCATTCAAGGGGATTGACCCATGAGGGATTTTATCTCATTGCGGGTGTTGGATCGATTGCGGCCTGGCTTGGAGGTCATAGGATGCGACTATCCGACACTGCGTAAAATTTTGCAAGTAAAGCTTACGATGGACAGCCGCCGTACTCCAACAGTGTTCAATCGCAAAACCAGCCAATCAGGGGACAAGAACGGATTCATACGGTCTCTTTGGCTTTATGTCTTGATGGGATTGATTTTGATTCCTTTGGTTGTCGCAGGAGACAACTATTTTTTTCAGATGAGTTTGACGTTTGCTATGTTGATGTTTTTCGTAATGACATCAATGATCTCCGACTTTTCGACGGTTTTGCTCGACATCCGGGATCGTGTCATTTTGCAGACTAAACCGATAGACTATCGTACGGTAGGATTGGCTCGCGCCATCCACATCACGATTTATTTAATCCTGTTGACCACATCCTTAGCGGGGCCTTCGTTGATTGCCGGGTTTATTTCCCACGGGTTCTGGTTTGGGATGTCATTTGTTTTGAGTTTAGGATTGATGGATTTGCTGATTATCGCGTTAACCGCCCTGTTGTACTTGTTGTTCTTGAACTTTTTTGATGGCGAGCGTTTGAAAGATCTGATCAACTACGTGCAAATCGGGCTCTCTATCGCCATTCTTTTGGCCTATCAATTGATGGGTCGAATATTTGAGGTGTTGAAACTGCGGGTAGTATTTCATACTGCGTGGTGGCAGGCGATATTGCCCCCAGCGTGGTTTGGTGCGCTGTTTGCATGGGGGTTTGGGCACCATACAGGACGGCCGATGCTGGGACTTGCGGTGATGGCGGTGATTGTTCCGGTGATTCTGTTTGCGGCTTATCTGTGGACCATGCCGGTATTCGAATCCCAGTTACAAAGGTTATCTATGGTGGCAGGGACGTCCAGGCCACAAAATCGTGGCTGGCGGCGACTGGCTCGGATGGTTTGCCGGAATCCGGAAGAGCGAACGTTTTTCCAATTTGCCGGATTAATGATGGCACGGGAGCGCGATTTCAAGTTGAAGGTCTACCCTTCTTTGGGATTTGCCATTGCGTTGCCTCTATTAGTTATCTTCAATCCGGCGTGGTCTCACGAAACTCATCGAGTCAATTCCAGTCACTGGTACCTTGCCATTTACATGATGGGATTTATGATCCCTACAGTCATCATGATGCTACGTTATTCCTCTCAATTTAAGGCTGCTTGGATCTATCAAGCGGCTCCGATTCAACATCGGGAAAATATCTTTAGAGGGACGATTAAAGCCGTACTGGTGCGTCTTTTTCTACCCATCTTTTTGGTCGAAAGTGTAATTTTTGTTATGTTGTTCGGAATTGAGGTAGTTCCGGATTTGATCGTATCGCTGCTGGCTATGCTGATTTACGCCGTGCTGGCATTTAGATGGGTTGGCCTCCGATTGCCTTTTTCGGAACCATTTGAAATGGCACAGCAAAGGCAACGTTGGGCCATTTGGATACTGCTCTTAATGCTAGGGGTGTTGGCTGGCTTGCATTTCATTTCTACTCTCTTGCCAATGGGTGTTTATATCTATTTGGTTATTCTGTTTGTGGGTAATGGGCTGGCGTGGAATTGGGGATTTCGTGAGAACAGACCGAAGTTAGAGGTGGAGCATTCCGTAATTTAGATCTAATCTTTACCCATGGGCAGGAATATCCTGCCATTTTGGGTGTGAGGTAGTCGGAGAAGGGCGAGTGAGGATCTGTGAAGCACCGTGGGATGGCTT
>JAJZZP010000152.1 GCA_021797515.1 Bacillota bacterium
ATGGGAGCGCAACCAAGGATTCGACACCAACCACCCTGAACCCTGCTGAGAGCAGCAGTCAAGCAGACAGAATAAAGGAACTTTTCATGCGGCGGGGTGCGGCGGAGCAGCATGGGAAACTATTCAGATTTGACCGCATGGGAACACCTTGAGATAGTGGCGCAGGCCAACCGTATTCGCCATTGGCGTGATGAGGCAACAAGCCTGCTGACCCGATTCGGCATTCATCGCAACCCTAGGGCGTTTCCATCAAGTTTCTCGCGCGGCATGCAATATAAATTAGCGTTAGTGATGGCCTTGATTACCAAGCCAGAATTTCTACTCTTAGATGAACCATACGGTCCTCTCGACCCCGATTCCCAAATTTTCCTGGCAAAATACCTTGCCGAGCTAACAGCCGTGGGCGTCAGCATCCTATTAAGCACGCATGTGCTGCCTGATGAGGGCGCTCCTCATAGGATTTTAGTAATGGAACAAGGCCGTTTGGTGCTTGATGCTCTCGTGGAGGATGTGATGGCATCGTGGAATATCACGGTTGGTTCTTTGCCCCATAATGTGCTCACACGGGCATTGGCAACGGTGAGGACCTCTGATGCATGACCTCCTGTTAATTGCCCGCATACGGCTGCGACAAGGCAATAGCCAGATTCTGTACGCTCTTCGCGTGCTGGGGGTGGACACCAGTAAAGCGGACTGGGTAATGTATACCTATCTGGTGTACCTCGTGGGCATTTTCACTGGATGGACAGCAGTTAGCTGGGCGGGCGTACTGAACGTGGTCGGGTCCAACTCATGGATGAGACCGTCATGGATCATCATAGTCCCGCCACTGTTAACCCTCTTTGCAGTGATTTCATGGGCCCGCGCACTGGGCACTGTCCCGTTTAAACTCGCCCATGGAGATTTAGAATTGCTGGCGCCCTCCCCACTTTCTCGTCGTGCTTTGGCGGTGAGTCCATGGATCGCTCAACAACTAAGAGCCGCTGTCATTCAGGGATTTTTGGGCTCTTTCATTGTAGCTTTTTTTCATAGCGTGCGCAGCCATCTTTGGATAGAAGTCGAACTCTTTGCTTTGTGGGGCATGGGAGTTAGCGGATGGGGATTTGTCTGGTCGAGCTTGCGCGTGATATCCCGTCGCAAGCCATTGCACTGGTTGTGGCTTTTGCCTCTCTTTAGTGCTATAGCATTGGGAGCATGGTCGTATTCGGCGCTGCTTTGGCCTGTTCATTGGGTGGTACTGCCGCTCACCCATTCACAACCCGCTCTCCGTTCACAGGAAATCTTGGGTCTCATGGTGGTTTTCGCATGGGTGGCTTCGTTGGCGGTTAGTGGCAAAATACACTTGATTTCCATTCAAGAGGCAAGCGAACCGTATGCCGATATGAGGGCACTCGGCACGGTGTATGCACCTAATCCTCAATTGGTTCGAGATATGGTGCAAGCCGCCCGCTTGCGTGGCCGACGGGCTCGTGGAACACTGCCCACTTGGCGACCACCCTATGCAGAATGCGGCCGCTTGTATGTTGTACTGTTGCGTTCGCCCGGGCAGGCCTTAGCGTTAGTGGAAATTGCACTGCTGATCCGTTCTGCTCTATTGCTCATTTTTTCATCCCATACGGGGATTGTCTGGCTGTTTTGGCTCGTGGCATGCTATCGCTTTCAACGTGGAAGCACCACATTTTTGTGGCAGCGGGATTCCAACAACGCCTTTATTCGCCAATTTTGGCCTGACACGCTGCTAGAGCGCATGCTCTGGAGTTCGATTCTCCCGCTAGCCATCGTCTCCGGCCTATCTTTGCTGCTCTGGTGGTTGCTCCCGTTGGGCGTGCCGTTGACAGTCAAGCCGGCATTAACACTACTGGCTCTTGTTGTTGCCTGGCATTTTGCGGAGAGCTTTGAGTTGATGCGAAAACTCCCCGCAGGGAGCGGTGCAGTGGGCACGCGCGAAGCACGAACGATGGCCATGGGCTTGTTTTTATTCACGGCGATTGTACTACATAGATTGGTGATGGCTTGGGCGATTGCCGCAATTTTGGTGTTTATTGTCTTTCGACAGGGTGTTGGCGAACATCACCGCGACACGTCCTCAGTGAGAATTTTCCATGACTAGGCTTCACAGATAATGAGGTGACAAAACGTCGGCCATCAAACCAAGTCGATTCAAGGTGAGAATATCCCTTCAGGAGATGCACGAATTTCGTCAGGCAGTGCCATCTCGTAAGACGCGTTCAAACTCCAGATGAACGAAGAAGACAACTTGATGGTTAACGTCAAAGAGGGTTGGTGCTGATTCATTTTGGCATAAACAACAACGAGGGATCTTGACGAGGGCAGAGTAACACTCGGACCAGGACCTGACCTCATGGACACCGGAATAGTCGGCTTAGGGCCAAGCAACCCTCAAATAATGATGCCGCAATGCCACCGTCTTCGTCATCACTCGTTTGTTTGTACCCAAGTAACTCCGGCCATTCGTCCGATAGGACCGACCAAATCCCAGGGCTGTCGCCTGATGCACGCTAATGCCATACGGGGGTCGGTACTTGAAACGCCCAATAACAGAAGAGCAATTTCTGACCCTCTAATCGACGGTGGAATTTAGCACTGCAAGTACGAGTCTCTGTCCGCTCATACGCTAAGTGCGTTCAGTCCGAGGCGATCGGTTCACGATTCCGACCTGCCCGAACCCTTCCCGCAATGGATCCAACGAGCATGACCCAGCCGACTAAGATAATGATGCCGGGAGCCAAATGCATACTGAGCGTGTAGGATACTGCTTGCCAAGGCCAATGTGGCAGGTAGCCCACGTCACCGGGTTTGGGTGGAATAATATTAAGAAGAAGCCATGTCCATGTGGTGCCGAACCCAAGGACTCCTCCCATGACGAGGCCCAAGGCTGCGCCGCCGCTCACCTGGCTACTCGCACCCATTGGACTGGTTTTCGTTTGATTTACCGTATGCCATGTTGTCCAGGTGAGTGTAGACAGTATAAGCAACCCGACGGGGATCGGCCACGAAGCCACCAGAAAGTCCAAAGTGTGGCCGTTCCAAATAGGCTGACCAGCCCATACGGGTTCAAAACCCATGATGAAACCGACAAGCCCGCCTACCAGTTTCATGGTCGAAGGGAATTTGCGCCATTGCATTAACCAATATCGGCTAGTCGTGACAATAGTTTCTTTGAAGCGACGACCGCCAGTGACTATAGCAAATCCTGCGGTAATCCACGACAGGTAAATTCCCAAGTGCCAACCAAACACCGCAATCACCTGAAGAACGAGTGCCAGAAATCCCAATGTCCACGGCAACACATCAGGCATTCCCACGTGGTAGGTCCAATTGCTTTGTGCTTTTAGAGGGGAACCCAATTGATCCATAGCCGATTGGTGAGCTTCCGAAAACGGCCATCCAGCGGCTTCTCTTTCCTTGCAGTGTTCTTGATAATGGTTCATTAGTTCCATTCGTACGACCCGCGCTTGGGCATTGGACACAATCATCGCTGTCGCCGTTTCCACCCAAGTAACCAGTTCTAGTTGTCGTTGCAGTTCCTCGTTGTCCATCATCCGTCGACTCTCTCCCTCCATAGAACCTGCTGCAACACAAGATTTTGTTGCTGCCAGCGTTGACGTTCCTGTACGAGTCGCCTGTGGCCTTCAGACGTAAGGGAATAGACCCGACGAGAGCGCAGCCCTTGACGTTCTACCGAAACCGTAACAAGTCCTTCGGTTTCTAGCCCATGCAATACCGGGTACAGTGAGCCTTCTCGCAATGCCCACTCGCCATTTGACCACTGTTCGATCCGCCGTGCAATGAGATAACCATGAGCTGGTTCCATCTCCAACGCCGCAAGAATAACCGCAATGAGACGATCTCCTGGTCCATCGTTCACTATGCATCGCTCCCAATGTATCGTATGGTACTTATCTAATCATCATATCCATACGAAGTCAAGCGTAGGTTCTCGAAATAACACGATAGGTTTATGGTTTACCCGCTATAGAAAAACCGCCGCCGAAGCTCATCGAACTATCTCTCCCCAAACAAGTGATCCAAGAACGTCTACATTTTGGAGAATGCTACAATCTGGCCAGAAACACTAGATCAAGGTGGCGATCGTGTCCAGATTTTTACCCAATCCGCTGAGCACAAACGGAAGTTTTTTGCAAAAAATTAAGGATAGGTAGCAAGGGAACGGGGTATTCGTGATCGAATTGAAACCGAAACTCGAAATTATTTCATTGGGCACTTAAACCGTTGGCAATCGGCATAGTGAGGGCAAAACAGCGGCACCACAGCGAAATAGGCAATCGGGGAGAATTTTCCGTCGGCCTGCCTTTATGGGCACGCCGCCCCAATGAGTGGGCAGTCATCAACGACGTGGTGCTAGAATATGCCCCGGGCGAATACGGTCAATTGATCATGTCGTGATAGGGCCCGTTGGAGTATTTCTCATTGAGACAAAAATACGGCATGGTGCAGAATTACTTAAACAGGACCAATGTTTCCGAAAAGAAGCCAACTAGTGGGTCAAAAATTCTAACCCGATTCAGCAGAATAAAATACATCAACGCAGATTCCGTCAATGGTACAATTGCCATGATTTGGATAGGCCTTTCCCGCCAATCGAACATGTTGTTGTATTCACCCAGGCAAAATTGCTCAGGCCGAACCAATGCTCCATACCGGTCTTAACCCCAAAGCAAGTGATGGCCTATCTTAACCGAACCTCAGGTCACCATTTGAACGAAGCATGCATAGATAGCATCGTAGACAGAATGCTTTCCGCAGCACCACTGCCTATTCCGGCAACATCCAAACGGTCCCCATTCCTAAAGGAGCCGATAAGACACCAATCCGGTGATGTGCAGATTTTACAGGGAACCAATCGAAATGGACGTAAATATGTCCGCATCCGAGATACTCATGAAGCCGCGGAAAAAGCGTGGATCAGCGGTACCTTCCTAGGGGCGTCCGCTGAATATCACGGGTAAACTGGAGCCTTACTGCGAAAATGGAAACGTAAATGCATAACCCGAACGGGGCCAAAGAAAAAAATTGCCTGTTTCGTGATTACATTAACACCAATGACAATGGTGTCTTCCTCGTCAATGGTGTGAAGAGCCATGTTCCGGTTCATCCATATTTCATGATCTTCAAGATGCTTGTTATCCGGCTAATCAGAGATTAGGGTACCCACAAGGGTCCGGATAACTCCTATTAACCGGCTAATACCGGGCGTTAACCGGCTAATAACTTCCTAATATATGGATACTACAGCCGGATCTTTAGGTGGGACATTAGCCGGTTAATAGCGGACGTTAATGTTCCATGAACCTCCATGGATATTGCGGATTGCCAGGGAATTGTCCTTCGCAGGTCTTGTGATATGACTCCAAAACAGTAACAAATTCAACGCGGCAACGAACAGAGTCGATGCTGCACAAAGAGAGCGATCATCTTGACACACAAACTTTTTTCGTTTAGAATGAACTAAACGTTCGGAGATGATTGTGCTCATGGAAAAGTCCGAGGCTCGTCGCCTCTTGATGAATGCATTGGGAATACAAAGTGGGTTTTGGGGTATCGGCCGCATTACGGGAGAGTTATACGCCATACTCTATACCGCCCAAGAACCGCTAACGCTAGCCGAGATCGCGGCGGAATTGGGCGTAACCAAAGGAAATCTCAGTGTTGCTATCCGACGTCTCGAAGAACTTGGAATGGTGCGGAGGCAGTATCAACCTGGTGACCGCCGCGTATTTTTCGCCCCAAATATTGATTTTTGGGATATTGGGCGACACTTTCTGCAGCGGCGCTACCAGCCAGCGTTTGCAACCTCATTTCAACTGGTGGATGACAGTATACGACAAGCGGAAGCATCGGGCGACACGTTCGTTCAAAACCGCATAGAAACACTCAAGAAATTTTATGACCTGCTAGACCAACTAACCGCTATTCTATTAACTGCGAATCCTATGACACTCGCGAGCTTAGGCCAAGAAATGCTTCAGATGGCGTCCAGCAAAACTGAAGCACCAACGGAAATGGAGGTGTAAATTAATTATGCAACACCTACTGAACGGATGGCTGCATAAGCACGTATCCACCCTATCAGATGGTCTTGCCGTTGTGGCCAGTATCTTTATCGTTGCCGCCGTTATGGCTTACTGGTTCATGCCTACAGGATCGTCGTGTGCGACCACCCTACCTGATAGAACGGTATGCCAGACGGTAAGTTTGGCCAGCAGTGCAGGATGGGAATCAATGGCTATCACGCCTCTCGCTATGATCTTTGGACTCAGCCTCGGTTGGCTCTTTTTTCATTTCCGCCACGTTCGCATCCTATTGATAGCATTCGGGCTCGTCACTATCGTGTTCTTTATTCTATCATTCGGCTTGGATGGACCTCTTATGCCAGCCGCCATAGTAAGCCTAATTGCCGGTGGCGTCTCCCGTACTCCTATCGGTCCTTCAAAGGGGGTAGGCCAGTAAACGTAGCACAGCCAAAAACGAGCTTAAATGCTTTCAGCGACGGCTAATATCGGCCTACATATCTATCTTTTCAACGGACTATTCCTACTTTTAACTCGTTGTAATTTGGATACCACCCAGTTTCCATACGCACCACCCGAAACCTTCCGCCAGTGGGGGTCACGGCGTCGGCTGCACCCACGTGGTTCAACGGCTCCGCAACTCCGCATTTTCCGCCACGGTAGACAATACCACCATTAAATGCGATTTACCGATCCCGTAGTTACCCACTATGAGGGTCCTCTATTGTCGTGCTTGGCCTCAAATTGCAAATGCAGCACAATATAATTATGAATTTCTCGGGCCAGCAGGTCAGACATAACATTGCTGGTGAGCAGTTCCAGAGCCTTTTGCTGTTCGTCAGCGTCTTGCACCTTAATGACTGAGGCAATCGGTTTGAATTGGATCAGTTCCCCATATTTCATCGTTCATAACTCCTTCGCTTACGCGACAAATTCAGCTTCTAAATTGACGGCTACGAGCGAACTAACAATTCTGTCCTAGCGAGCTGTCCGTCGGCTGGACCATTCCCTAAACGTACTTGACGCAGGCAACGAAACTCTGTGGCTGCAATCCCGCCGGGAGTCGCTGGCAAGAGAGTTAATGGGTGTGTTGATTCAAAGCCATACGCACCCATCCCGATCGTTTGTCCAGTCCCACGACACGCCATCCTACCGAGACAATGGCGTTTCCCACAGTAGTCCCCGGCGGGCCTCCATACCAATAGGCATCATATCTTCGAGCGGACGGCGGCAGTACGCTGCCAATAATGCGTTCCAGATCTTCGAAGGTGAGCACAACCTCTTTATCCGCGCATTGTTGGAGCCAGGTGGCCAGACTGGCATATTCTCCCGCGTTAGCGCGAGAGGTCAAACGTCTCCCCACGGGGAAGGCATGGGCCACGTGTCCCATTGGCGGCTCGGGCGACAGTGGTGCCGATGGGTTGGCTCCCGACAGTTCAGCGATCCGATGCTCAATGCGTTCAATTTCACGTCTTGGATTCGTTAGCCAATCTAGAGACCAAATGCGCTCCAAATTCCACCCCAGCTCTTTTAGCACATAAGGGTGGAGTCGATCCCGATCTCGCACCGAGGGCAGCGAGCGATAACTGATTCCATCACTTTCGATTCCCAGGATGAAACGGGTAGGATCGTCAGGATCGACAATGCCGACATCTACTCGATGTTCAGACGAACCAAGTTGTCGTTCACAAATCCACCCGCGTTTCTCTAATTCAGCGACAATACTCTCCTCAAGGGGGTGCAGTGCAGCCAATCTGCTTCGCGCTGCTCCGCGATCCATGGTACCGTGCTGCGCATAATGCAGATATTCTTTGAGATCCATCACGCCTCGCGCACGAGTGCGGGATAGATCAATATCCTCGGACGCTATGGTGGAGAAAATGGTGATGCCCAGCCGAGCCCGAGTAATCGCCACATTCAACCGTCGATGTCCGCCCTCTTTGTTGAGCGGACCCATGTTCAATGCAACCCGGCCACTGTGATCTCGTCCATAGGTCACAGAAAAGAATATAATGTCACGTTCATCCCCTTGAACATTTTCCAAGTTCTTCACGAACAATCGCTCCGACGCTTGGCTAATGCGCTCTTCCAACTCTGGGTTGGCCTGCAACTTCTGATCCAGCAGCTCCTCAATCAACTGTTGCTGAGCTAGATTGAACGTCACTACCCCCAATGTTGGTACATTGTCACCAGACTCAGTGAAATGTTCGGCTATCGCTTCTACCACGGCGTTGGCTTCTTCTGCATTGGTTCGGGTGGCTCCGCGATCATACGTCCCCTCTACCAGGCACAGCTTTACTGCTTCATCGCGGGTAACTGGGGACGGAAATGTGACTAGTTGAGAATTGTAATATCGATGGTTGGAAAATGCGATAAGGCTTTCATAGCGGCTTCGATAATGCCACTCAAGTCGCAATGTGGGTAGCGATGTTCCCAGACACTCATCCAAGATGCTCTCGAGATCTTGCGCAATGTTATCGTCTGGCACCTCATCTTCGTTGTCTTGGGTGTCAAAAAAGGTGTTGGGCGGCAACTGTTTGGGGTCGCCGACGACAATCAGTTGCTTACCACGGGCAATCGCTCCCACTGCATCCCACACGGGTATCTGCGATGCCTCATCAAAAATCACTACATCGAATTTAGCGCTGGCATCGAGGTACTGAGCGACCGAGAGAGGGCTCATCAGAAGACATGGCTTTAACTTTGGCAAAAGCGTGGGTAGTTCTCGAATAAGTTTTCTTACGGGCCAATGCGCACGTTTTTTGGCCAATTCGCGCTGCAATATCCGCATTTCCGGTCCGAATTTGGTCAGTGTGTCCCCCTTGGGTACCTGAGAGGTTAACCTTGCAACAATGTATTGGGCAGTCAACCGCCGGAACTGGTCGTCAGCTTCCTGGAAATCCGCAATCTTTCGTGCTTGGTCGGCACGGGAGAAACTGCGCAGCACCGGATCCTGGTCGATGATTGCACGAAACCACCAGTACTGATAGGAATATTCCCATCGATCCTCGAGTTCGATGGCAGAAACTTTTCCATGCTCCAATTGCCCTATTAACCCGCTGAGCCCTCGTCCCGTCAACTGGTTTCGAAGTTCTACCCAACGGCACCATACCCGCCACTGTTCTCGTGCAGAACGCCACCGTTGAATGGTAGCCAGAAAATCGTCAATATCCGTTGGCAACACATCTTGACCCGATTCTTGAGTGAGAGCGACGAGTGTTGCACGAATTTCCCGATATTGACTCCAACTCTCTCGATAGTGGTTCAACAAGGGAAGCGCTGCCGCCACCCCAGACTTTCCTTCATTCCGCATCCAGCCCATCAAGCTTCGAAAGACTGCATCGGACTCGCTTTCGTTCGCACTCCTAGACCATTGGTAGGCTGCTTTTTTGAAGTCATCAATCCACTTTTCAACATGCTCCACCCTATCCCAGTCGGTGTCGAGTCCGTGATAAAGGTCTCCCAGCAGCCGAGATGCCTGGTCGTCTACTGTCTTCAAATAGTTCTCTTCTTCGTTGAGACGACACAGAGAATCCAGTACCGGGTCCAAAGACTGTTCCGGTACACTCTTTACCATAAATGGCCGGAACTGACTCACAATTTTTCTCCGTGTCAGCCAGCGCACGAGCATGGATTTTCCTCGGCCTAACATCCACTGCGAACGAAGCATCTCCCCATTTATCCGTGAAATTTCCGGGTGAAACCACGGTTGCAATTCGCTCCAGGCCATATTGCGCCGATGTCCGTGCTGTCTCCAATCCTGCAGTTGGTCAAGAATATGTTCTTCAAGTCGACGTATGACTTCGGCGGGGATTATCTCAGACTGCAGGAGCAACTGGCTCAAGGCGTCCAAGTCTTGCAAACTTTGATCGGCCATGGCAACCCGAGGTGAGGCAAACAAACTTGTCACTTTACTGCTGTCTAACATCAGTTTGCTTACGGTCCCTTCGACGTTTTCTATCAAGTCACTCAGCCGGTCCTGCCAAGCAGTGGTCCATTCGCTGTGGTGCAACCCAATCAGGGGATGCCCCGGCAAAGATCCCAAATCCCCGATCACGGCCGCGGCAGTGCGCACCAGCTCGCGTTGCGACTTCAAATCGACCGCATTGTGTACATCGGGATGGCTCCAAGACATGCGTGCCGGCTCCCAATCAGGATGCCTGCTCAAGGTTCCCATCGCGTCGCGCACGGTCAGCCCATTGGAATGTCTTTTATGCAAGGTTTCCACCCAAGCGTTCAAATTTGTTCTCAGGCTCGCCAACTGGTTGGCATGATCCATCCAATCTTCTTCAGAATAGGCATAAGTAACCGCAAGGGCAGACCTCAACTGTTCCAAAACTTCCGTCTTTTTTGCCTTGGCCGAATGAAGTTCCAGACAAAATGGGGCCAGCCCCACCGAGGATAGTCGTTGATAAACGACCTCAAGTGCGGCCATCTTCTCTGAAACGAAAAGAACACTCCGTCCAGAGCCCAAAAAATGGGCAATTAAGTTGGTAATCGTCTGGGATTTCCCGGTACCGGGGGGGCCTTCCAAAACTAGGTCATATCCCTCCGTTGCCCTGCTAATAGCGTTCACTTGTGACGAATCCGCGTCTAGGGGAGTCAACAGCTCCCACGGTTCATGCCGTTGATCGATATCTATCCGCTGACTAAACGCTTCCCCGACCGGTCGCATGGTGGCTGTGGCGTCAATCAGTTGCGATACCACGCGACTTGCTCTTAAATCTTCCGTACGATCCTCAAGATCCTTCCACATCAAATACTTTGCATAGGACAATATGCCAAGATATACTTCCTCACGTACCTCCCAATGAGCAATGGGCGTAATCGCCAGACGGAAAATTTGCAAAATCTTAGCAACATCGACGCCATGTTTGTCCAAGGGCAAGGGATCCAGCCCGCTTAATGTTAATTGGAACCTATCGCGCAACAGCTGCACAAGAGTTGGGTTAACGACCGTGTCGTCATCGTGGCGCGTCACAACAAATCCGCTGCGGGTAGAGCTCCGCGAAATGGTGACCGGTATCAGCAAAATGGGTGCCGCCTGGATTTTCGCTCGCGTTCCGTCGGTCCAGTACAGGAGTCCTATGGAGAGGAACAGCGTGTTTGCTCCTCCCTCTTCGAATCCGGTCCGGCTTGCCCGAAAGATATTGACTAGCCGCGTTGTCAAATCTTGCGGCAACAGCGAGGAGACCAGTTCTCGGTGTCCCATCACGTCCCGAGCTAGGTTCTCATAGTGATTAATCCCCGTGCGCGCCGCGGCAATGGCAACCGACCTTGGATCAGCGTCAGGAATAAACTCATAAATCGACCGAAACTTCCAGCCCTTACCGTCAGCTAAGGCATCCTCAACATCCCCAACATCTGGAACAACCAGCGGCACCACGGTACGGGTCACTTTAAAATTCAAGAGACGATTTCTTGCTGTCAGATCCAGAAGCTTTCCTTCCCACCGACGCAAACGAGCCTCAGACCCACCTGGCCCAGACATGTTGCTACTAAAATCGTCCAATTGGTCGACTAAAGGTGGCAACTCTGGTGCGGTTTCGAGACGTGGTTCCTGATCCGCAAGGGATTCGCTTGTGCTCACAGGCTCCCATCGCGAAGGAAGCGGGAGAATTTTTTCAAGTCGTGCACGTTTAATGTCCACAGCAAACAGGAAGCCCTGCTCATCGGCTAGATGGCTTACACCGTAGTCCACGGCCGTAGCCAAATTCATTGGCGGCTGGTTGACCACACAGGTGGTTTCAAATACCAACATTTCCCCGCTTTGAACTCGTTTGCGGATACTTTGGCAATCATCAGTAAGCGCACTGGACAACGCGCTTTCAACCAACCAACATCCAATCCACGAATGACCTTTCTTGATCAGGACTACTGGATGCAATCCTGCCTGTTCCAGACACGAGGCAAACAACATGGTTAAATCCAGGCACGTGGCGACCCTCCCTGAAAATATTCGGTCTGCCAACCGTATCTTTTGTCCTTCGGTACCGAACGAAGCGGGCGGGGCACTATAAACCAACTGCTCAGCCATGATGACATTGTAGATGGCAGAAATTTGATACCAAACATCCTCACGGTTTCCCGTTTGATACCCTGCTATTCCCCCGCCTCTGCCTTGGCTCGCCAACACTGCTCCTGCTTTCGATAACAGAGCATCTATGGAAGGATGGTTCGGAGTACTGAACGCGGCTAGTAATTCGGGCAATTCTCGAATTCCCGCCCACTGATCATAGGCCAATATCTCTATCGCATATGAGTCCCTGGCCACTTCTTCGTCACCAACGGTGACGGTCACTATCAGGTGGCTATGTTCGGCTTCCCCTAATTGGGAGAGGTATTGGTGCGATAATGGAAGATCGACGATGTCGAATCGTCTTGACTCGTAAGGTTCTAATCCTTCTAACCGTAGAACAAAATCGTGAAGCAAAGCAGGCCCCTGGAAAATGATTTGAACTTGGGCCTTGGATGCATTGGAATAATTATGAACGGTCAGGCTGGACACAACTGGAACGTGATTATGATAGGATGCATAACTGACCGTAGACCGCAATTGGACTGAAGTAGTAATGAGTTCTTCATCATTTAAGGGAGTCAACTTGTCTTCTCTTTTCTGATGTCGATTAAGTCACACCGCAGTTTTTATGCAATGGAAATGACTCTACAACATATTCCATTCTAATTAGGTTATTGTTTCGAGCGTCACTCTGGGACGTAAAATCATTGCGCATAACTGACCCGAAGATCGCTAACGCCCGAATCCCATAGCGACGACAAAGATTAGCCAACTTGTCAGGATTGATCGAGATTGGTAAGCGTTCCGGAATATTCAGGGTTTGCGGCATGACGAAGTCCCTCCTTCTCCTATCATACGGTGTGTGTTCGGTAAATCAAGGTGTGCCTTGTATTTTCTCAGGCTAATTGGCTAACTCGCTATCCGGCCCGTTAGCTCTCTAAGAGTTCCGATTCCAGACTACACTCATACTCGTCGTTGCGGTCAAGCGGAACGGGACAAATCCCCTCTGGAGAATGCCGATCCATCGCATGATCCGGTTAACCTTCCTATGACGGCCCGATTCGATCCATCACAATACTCAATATACATTTCTCATGTCGGAGTCCATGTTAACCAAGATGAAGCGGCGATTGCATTGGATTCCGATACAGATAGAGCGATACATTTCCCTTCTGAGGTTTTATTCAGAAGTGGTTCCCGTTGAACAGACGTTACCGATTATTGCGTGGCGCAAGGGACTTACCGATCCTAACGACTTTCATTGCTGGCCTGACGGAGTGGTGGGTTTCTGGAGATGACCATTTGCAGCCTGTCCAGGATCAGTACCCCGTGCGCACTCCGGGGCAATTTTTGTCGATGCTCGGTCCACAATCAAACAGATGACAACGGTCCTGGTGGTGGATTGCTTTTACCCGATTCCCTCTCATCTCAACTGAAAATCCGCTTTATTAGATATGTTACTGTAAAGGCGTTGTCCAAAGGGATTTCATGATTGCCGAAAGTCTTATACAGCAATGCATGCGAGCGAGCACATCTGGACCGTGGCCCATGCGGTGTGGCCGGCCAACCTCACGGCGGCCCAATCATGGGCCGATACGACGCTTCATGCCTTACGGCATGAAGGGGCGGCGGCGATAGCCAAAGAACAGGCCCACCTTACGTATCATGTCGGGCGGATCGAGTATCCGCGGTATGAAGTATTGGGCTTACCCATTGGATCGGGGATGGTCGAAAGTGCTTGCAAAACGGTCTTGAAAGAACGGGAAAGCGGTAGCGGAAAATACATCGACAGAACGCTCCTAACCTAGGGACTACCATTTATGAATATAAATGTATCGGTGGTGAAGAGGACACAAAGACGTAGGATCTGAGGGATTTTTCGGGTAAGAATTCTGGCCGTTTTTCGCTATCTTTTTATGGATTGTATACCAATGGTATACAATCGATGGTTTTTCTCAAAAAAACTCCCGAAATAACACACTACTCAGACCCCCTCGGGCGGGACTGAGTCGATCTCGCGCTTGTGATGGACTGATGTGTGGGCCCCCGGGTCTCATTGTGATGGCAATTTCGGATTGACTGGCTCGCCGCAGTCCTGAGATTCGGTGCTCAATGCGCTCAATTTCCCGTTTCTTGAATTCGTCAGCCAAATCTAGAGACCAAACACGCTCCAAATTCCGTCCGAGCTCTTTCAACAGATACGGGTAGAGCCGATCCCGATCACGCACCGAGGACAGCGACCGGTAACAGGTGCCATCACTTTCGACTCTCAGGATGAAACGGGTAGAACCGTCGGGATCGACAATGCCGACATCTACCCGATGTTGAGAAGAACCAATTTGTCGTTCACAAGCTCCCGCCGCGCTTCTCTAAATTCAGCGACAATGATTTCCTCAACGGGATGCTGTGCAGGCAATCTGTTCTTATGATGCCATACTAAAAGAACCTCCGAGTGGTAATTTTCGGTATTCACTAGCGACATCATGCCACTCGAAACTTCTGTTTGTCACCGCCCAAAATCAATGTCGAATTTTACGAAATCCTTCAAAGTTGAGTTACAAAACACTGGACGATATGTCTGACCACAGAACTACAAAAACAAGGTCCCCCGGAATCAAACCCTTGAGCCGTGGAGAAGGGTTTCTTGGATTATGATGACCGCGTCTCCGAGGCCGCTGCACCCCTCACTTTTATCGATAAACTGGCATTGGTGATATGGTGATCCGGTGCCCATTCGCCCTGCAAGAACACTACAAACGCATCCCCCGCCGCCGTGTGGTTTCGGATGGTTTCCAGCGCAACGCGGTAATTCTTGGGGGACAAGTCAGTGGTCCAGCGTGTGCCGTCGTCGGAGCGCAACGTGAAAACCAACGACGGCGTTTCGGGTAGGTCATCGGGATTGAGGACGGCCATCACTTTAAGACGGTGCATGGGAATAGTGCGCACGGCAGGCATCCTTTCATACCATAGGGATGCCTTTTAGTGTAATCCCATCGTACGGTTGGCGCAAGGTCAAGGCTGCGAAAATTTGTCAAAATCGGGGTGCATATATCCGATCACAAAGCCAAAGCTTGTTTTCCGCCCCAAAAAATTCTAATTTTAGCCTAATATACTGTAAATATTTTTCATAGTTACATAACCTAAGATGATAGTGTCAGGATTTGCGGTTAGGCGGCCTGGGGTAATTAATTTTCATTTTGCAAAGGAATTTGCCGGTTGAATGTGGAATGTTCTCCCAACACCTGATTGGGAGGAATCGATCC
>JAJZZP010000196.1 GCA_021797515.1 Bacillota bacterium
CTCAGGCCCACCAGATTCCGAATTACTTCGGACACCCTGCCGTTATTGGCTACCCCACTTGAACGAGGAAACTAGCAGGGACTAGACTTTCACTAGCAAGAGAAGCGACCTGCCGGTCGCACGCAATGTGCGCGCCCATGGGCGCGCGTTGCCGATTGCTCGGATCATGGTTCCTAAAGTGGAATTGAAGCATCACATGCGGGAGTATGAACACGCCTTATGCACGCGCGTGGCCCAGTGGATGCCGTCCTCCTGCCACGTCATCTTATTAGCGGATCGGGGCTTTGCCACGGTTAACTTTTTTCGTGTCCTTGATGCCCTGGGGTGGGATTGGGTGATCCGGAGCAAAGGCAATATCCTCGTGGAAATCGCAAACCGCTGGTTGCCGCTCCTATTACTCGGAAAAACCCGTCCCATCACGTTAGACACCCTGATGCGGTATGGAAAAAGCACGAAAGGCGGGGCCTACGCGGGCCACCTCGTCGTGTATGCCGACTCTCGGCATGCGGATCCCTGGTTTTTGCTGGTGTCCATATTGCCCGCCATCAAAACGGATTTCGTGACCAGATTCCTCCGATCGGCGACACCGCGGCACCGACGTAAAGTCATCCGGGTTTGCCCATCGCATCCCGCACATCCGGCTTCGGAAAGACACACCGAACCGGGTGTGCGTCAGCATGTCGCCCAGTCGGGCGGGTCGGTCCAGGTCGGTAGCCATCTCCGCCATTCCCCACGTTGCGGTGATTCGCCGCGACAGCTGCGAGAAAGGATGGCAAAAAATCGCCAGAACGACTGCCTATTCAGCTTATGAATGGTAAAAACTGGGGATCACCCAGGCTCGCACCCCACGATTAATCGTCTCTTGGTTTTCAATCTTTGACCGACCACCCTTCCCGTACGTACACCCCCATAAATGCCCTACGCGGCGCCACTGGCTGACGGTCCCGTCACCGCCCGTTTTCAGTAGTCGCCAGCGCCTTTTTCATCACGACCGCCGGAAGCGTAGCCCCGTTCCATTCCAGCGTGACGTCCTCAATGACCTGGAATCCATTCCGGAGCCAGAAGTCCAATACGCGGTCATCGTACCCGGTCACCACGTCAATGCGCACCGAGAGGCTTTCGTGTGACCGAACATAGGATTCGAGCGCTCCATAAACTGTTGGCGCTAATGCATTTTGGCATGGGTTTAGCTAAAGTGGCTGCCATCTAAGTCCCTGTGATCGGCTAAGGCTGTTGGCATTACTGGGAATACCCCGCTATTTTGTCCTTCAGGTAAAGTGGGCAGGTCCTCCCCTGAGGAGAAAAGAGGAGAAATGCAGGGGACTAGTCCGGACGGGGCTCACGATCGCCCCGGAGTACTGGGCTTAATGACATTGTTAACGCTATAATAGCCATAGATCACCAGATCTGACCGAGGGCAGGCCACTAACTACTTGTGGTGTCAGGTCCGGATGTTTATTCGCACGCCATCGGGTCGCCAACGTTTTACTGTCCTCGGGGCCCTTCATGCCCTGACGCACGAAGGGGTCACCATCACGAACACGGCCTATATCACCTCCGCGTCGGTGGTCGCATTGTTGGAGAAAAGCCATGAGAAATTTAACGATCTCCCGATCACACGGGTGTTGGATAATGCCGCCTACCAACGTTGCGCGTTGGTGCGGGAAAAGGCGGAAGCACTCGGTATTCAGTTGCTTTTTTTGCCGCCCTATTCTCCGAACTTAAACCTGATCGAACGGCTTTGGAAATTCGTCAAACCCGAGTGCCTCAACTCAATCTATTTCGAGCAATTCTCGGGATGTTCCGAGGCGATTACTAAATGTTTGAACGAGACCTCCACCGTCCACAAATCACGGCTCGATACCTTGCTCCCCTTAAAGTTTCAGAAAAACAACCCATAATCTGTCTGGAGGAGGACAAGCACGCTCACTCCCATCATGGGATGGGAGTGAAAATGGGCCTTGGAGGCCCCCGACTGCGAGGTGCATGCCTCTCTGGTCAAAACGGCCGCGTCGAAATCCGGCCGGAGCCGCTGGCACTGCCCCAGTGTTTCGCAGTGACCGCCACGTCACGGAACTCCTCGGGGAGAATCCCTGGAACGGCACGACTTTCAGGATCCGTGTTCTTTAACAGGATAGCCAAAAACATCCAAAGAACGGATTACGGGCATTTTGTCATGTGACAAGGAATTTTGATAACGCCTGGCGAAATAGTGGTGAGGTTTAATGGCTGAAAAATGTGCCGAGGAGTTAACGTAATGCCCCAATCTAATGAACCCATTAAAAAACAGTGGTCCATGCCCCACGTCTGGATTTCTTTTGTCATATTCAGCGTTTTCGAGGTATATTTCGCTGAGAAAGTTCGCGAATCTGACGTGACCATTTATCGACGCTATGCACACGAAGCGCTAATGTCGCCTCTTTTGCATCATTGGCCCAATGCCTACCCTGCCTTATCGCTCGGCGTCTTTTTGCTTCCCCGAGTTTTCCCTTTGTCCTACCGGATGAGCTTTGCCTTGACTACCATTATTGTGCTGGGACTGCTTTTATCGAGTGGCAGTCGGCACCATGGTGCTCAGTGGGGTATGCGCCTTATGGGGTATCTGGCTATTGGATCGTTTGGTCTCTTCAGTCAACGATATGACATTTTTGCTGCAGCTATGGGATTTTGGGCGGTGTCTGCAGCTCGTCAACATCAATGGCTATCTGCTTGGGTGTACTCCATTCTAGGATTTTTGCTAAAGATGTGGCCTGCGGTTTTGTGGCCAATATTTCTTATCCAAGAACGGCGGGAAACCGGCCATTGGCGTTTCGATCGGTTGCTATCCGCCATCACCGCAGAAGTTGTGGTCATCTTGGGACAATTCCTATTAGATCCCGACCAAATGTTCTCATCGTTGAAATACCTTCTCTATCGTCCTGTCAATATTGCCTCGACCCCAGGAGTGCTGGCCCGATGGCTAGGCGATCACCATCTCATTTTCGCCTATGGAGCAGTGGACGTAATTGGCCCGTTACCCACAGACCTGGCCACCGCCATTTTCTTTCTCGGCGTTCTTCTAGGTCTTGGTATTCTTTGGCTTTTAGCAAAGGGCTCTATAGGCTTGACTGATTCTTCGATATTGGCTGTTGGTTTGCTATTGGTAGCCATGAAAGTTTCCTCCCCGCAATATCTTATCTGGTGGGCACCATTACTGGCCTTGAGACGCGGAACCCCAATCTTACTGGCTGCGTTTGCCTTGACCATGCTGGCATATCCTTTAGAAACGATGTTGGGACTGGAGTTCTTAAACCTACCTACATTGACGATGGTTTTTTTGTTTTTGGTCATAGGATTAGTGCGACTATTTCTCCATCGAGACACGGATCCCCCCAAAAATCGTTCTCGTAGCCGGGAGTTGTTCTCACCCACTACCTAGCCCTTATCCCGTAGTGCTGCACGGATGGGGGGCACTACAAGTGGTGGTTTTCAAATTTTTCGTGGACGGTTTTCCCAATATGGTTCGCGCAACACTCGGCGCAAAACTTTATCTACGGGGCTTTTAGGCAAAGAAACGACAAATTCTACCGACTTCGGTCGTTTGTATCCTGCGAGTTGCTCACGACACCAGTCGATAATTTCGTCTTCGGTAACAGCGGCACCCTCCCTCAAGACAACAAACGCCTTGATAGATTCGCCCCAAGTCTCGTCCGGTACTCCAATGGCTGCGGCTTCCAATATGGCTGGGTGGCGGTACAACACATCCTCAATCTCCCGCGGATAGACGTTAAAACCGCCGGTAATAATCATGTCGGATTTGCGATCGACTAAGTACACGTAACCATCGTCGTCAAGATAGCCCAAGTCTCGGGTTTTGATCCACCCTCCGGGCAACATGGTGGCGGCGGTCAACTCGGTTTCCTGCCAATAGCCCACCATATTTTGACTGCTCTGCACCGCAATTTCCCCAATTTCTCCCACCTTAAGGGTATCATTGTCTTCATCCACGATTTTCAAGCGAGCCGTTGGCACCACACGGCCTGACGATAGTAAATGCTGTTGTCCCTGGTCTGAAGTCAGATCGTGGTCGTTGGCTGCTAGAACCGTCAGGATCAGAGGCGATTCGGTTTGGCCATAATACTGCACAAACTTTGGCCCCCATAGAGCGATGCCTTGTCTAAGCGTTTCGGTGGGAATAGGAGCGGCGCCATAAATGATGCTGCGCACCGAGTCAAAGGAATAGTCCCTCACATTGGGCTGCGAGAGTAACATGACAATCATGGTGGGAACCAGATTGAGCGTAGACGGCTTTAGGGTAGAGACAGCTTGCAAAAACTCCTGGGGGCGAAATCCTGGCAAAATCGCATTCGCAGCTCCGCGAATCCAATGCGGAAGCACCAACGTTCCCGCGGCGTGAGTCAGAGGTGCCGTATGCAACATGATGTCATCGGATTGCACAGGAATGTTGGTCAAGATATTCAAAGCTATTGCTGCCCAGGTCTCTTGGGTATGCATTGCCGCCTTTAAGACGCCAGTGGTGCCTGAAGTATATTGTAAAGTGACTAAATCTGACTCGTGAATCTCAACCTCTGGTTCGTCGATGGACATAGTCGGTATGATTTGATCCAAGTCAATGATATCGGCGTTTTTGGGTTTGGCACTCCCAATCATCGCTTTAAGCACGCTGTCGCCCAGCGGCATCTCTTCTACTTTTTCTAAAAACTCATGGCTAAAGAGCACCAGTTTAGCATCGGTTTCCTGAATCATGCGCGCCATTTCCGGAGTTGCAAGACGCGTGTTAATGGGGACCCGAACCAATCCCGACTTGATGAGGGCAAAGTCTACTTCTAGGCTATGAATCGAATTGGAGAGCAAAATAGCGACTCGATCGCCCTTTCTTAATCCGATATCGAACACAGCATGCGCTAATCGATTGGCGTTGGCGTTGACCTCACCATAGGTCCATTGGGCGGATCCAAAAATCGCTGCAACGCGGTTTCGATGGTGCACAGCACCCCGTTTAATCAGTTCTGCCGCTATCATAGCACCATCTGCCTCCTATTTTTCTACTCGCTGGTCTGACATTGGATCGTGGTCCAACTGGCTAAACTTTTCTTCGGCCTCAGCTAGAGCACGGGCTAGTTCTTGTTCCAACAGACTTAATTCCCGAATGCGATGACGCACTGTAGTTAAATGTTTTCGTGTGAGTTCGATGCCGCGCGCATATTGCACGCGTTCACTGGGATCTACGTCATAAAGATGGAGAAGATCTGCAATTTCTTGTAACGTAAAACCTAACATACGGCCCCGTTGTATCATGCGAAGCCGTGCACGGTCCTTGCGAGTATACAAGCGATGGTTTCCGGTGGTGCGGTCAGGATTCAACAAGCCCAAGCTTTCGTAATATCGAATGGCACGAGTACTGAGCCCTAATTCCGTAGACAAGTCGGAGATGGAAAAGGCCACTCGTTCCCCTCTATCATGATGGGCCATGACGCACTCCTTTATGGCTGCAACCCGCCTTATTTCTCTTATTGGGTTATTTAACACATCTTGACGCTTACGTCAATTATTTGCTATGAACGTAAGGATTATCGCGCAGACACCACTGGTCCTGGTTCCGGATTAAATAGCGGCTTGGCTGGTCACGTCTGATGTCGCGAACTGGCTGTTGTAGAGATCGGTGTAAAACCCCTTGCGTTCCAGAAGTTCCTCGTGAGTTCCCTGCTCTATCACGCGGCCATGGTTCATCACCAAAATCAAATCGGCACCGCGAATGGTCGAAAGTCGATGTGCAATGACGAAACTAGTGCGTCCTTGCATTAAATGCTGCATGGCCGATTGAATAGCGATTTCGGTACGGGTATCCACGCTGCTGGTGGCTTCATCCAATATGAGAATGGCTGGGTCTGCTAAGATCGCCCGAGCAATGGTTAAAAGTTGCCGCTGACCTTGTGAAATGTTCGAGGCTTCCTCATTAAGTTCGGTATTATATCCGTCCGGCAGAGTGCGAATAAAGTGGTCGGCATGGGCAGCCCTGGCTGCCCGCACCACTTCTTCCTGGGCGGCATTTTCGCGACCATACGCAATATTTTCTCCAATCGTTCCATGGAAAAGCCAGGTATCCTGCAGCACCATGCCAAAAATTCGGCGTAAATCTTCGCGTCTAAGCTGCGTAATATCTACCTCATCCACCGTGATTTGTCCTTGGTTCACGTCATAAAATCGCATCAGGAGATTGACCAAGGTCGTTTTACCTGCGCCAGTGGGACCGACAATCGCAACCATTTGACCCGATTTAACGTCGATATTCAAATCGTCAATCAGTGGCTGGTTGGGGTCATAACTAAACGACACGTCATTAAAAGCAACGTTGCCTTGAGGAGACGCGATAAGTGTTGGATCTTGAGGCTCTTCCGACTCCTCCGGCTGATCCAGTATTTCAAAGACTCGCTCCGATGAAGCCAAAGCGGATTGTATGGTGTTAGAGATGCTTGACAGTTGGGTGATGGGCTGAGTAAACTGGCGCGCATACTGGATGAAAGCTTGGATATCCCCAATTTGAATGGCTTTTTTAGTCACTAAAATTCCGCCAATAACGCTTACCAAGACGTAGCCTAAATTGCCAATCACATTCATCAAGGGCATGATGATACCGGTCACAAACTGTGCTTTCCACGTCGATTCAAAGAGACGCCCGTTTATTTCCTCAAATTTCTCAATGGACTGCGGTTCGCGGGCAAACGCTTTGACGATAGGATGTCCTGTATACATTTCCTCCACGTGGCCGTTTAATTCACCAAGTCTGCGCTGCCTTTGGAGAAAGTAGCGTTGGGAACGAACGGCAATGCCTTTAGTCACCACAAAGCTTAACGGCAACGTTAAGGCAATGACTAGGGTCATCAGCCAGCTAATGGTGAGCATCATGATGACGACACCGATAAACGTCACGACGGCCGTAATCAACTGGGTCAAACTCTGCTGCAGTGTACTGCTGATATTGTCAAAGTCATTGACGAAACGGCTAAGAATTTCTCCATGTGGATGGGTATCAAAGAAATTAACCGGCAGCCGGGTGAGTTTCCCCATCACTTCCCTGCGAATTGTGTAAACAGTTCTTTGGGCTACCCCGGCCATGATATATTGCTGGACCCAACTGAAAATGGAGCTAAAGACGTAAAGAAAGGCCAACACACTAATCAAATGCAAAACTTGGTGAAAATTCACTCCGCCACCGGGAATGTGGCGCACTTTTTTAATGAAGCCAATAAAGATGTCCGTAGTAACATTCCCCAAGATCTTCGGGCTTAAAATGCTAAAGACAGTACTTAAGATAGCGGCCAAAAACACAATTGACAACAAAAACATGTGGGGCCGGAAATATGAGAGCAGGCGTGCCGCAGTACTTTTGGCATTCTTGGGTTTTTCCACTGGCATCGCCAGTCCCATGGGGCCACCACCGCCCCAACCACCGCGGCCACCACCGGGAAATCCCTGCTGCTGTCCTGAATCTCTGCGTTCTTGGCTCATGCGATTTCCTCCGGGGAAAGCTGCGATGACACAATTTCTTGATAGACTGGGCAATTTTTCAATAACTCATGGTGGGTGCCTATTCCCACCAACTTGCCGTCATCTAATACCAAAATGCGGTCTGCATCCATTACGGTGCTGACACGTTGAGCCACAATAATGACGGTGGCCGACGACACTTCGTGTCGTAAAGCGGACCGGAGCATGGCGTCAGTTTTGTAGTCCAACGCCGAAAAACTGTCGTCGAAAAGATAAATTTCCGCTTGCTTAACCAGGGCTCTGGCAATTGATAGGCGCTGTTTTTGACCGCCTGAGAGATTGACTCCCCCTTGAGATATCACCGATTCAAATTGCGAAGGCATTTCTTTGACAAATTCGGTGGCCTGAGCAATCTCTGCGGCACGATGCACCATCTCTTCGCTGGCATTGTCATTGCCATATCGGATATTATCCGTGATGCTTCCGGTAAACAAAATGGCTCGTGACGGCACGTAGCCAATTTTTGCACGTAACGTGGCTTGGGACGTATCCCGTACGTCTACTCCGTCAATGAAAATGCTGCCACTGGTAACATCGTAAAAACGGGGAATTAAGTTGAGCAGAGTTGATTTTCCCGCTCCAGTTCCTCCAATAATGGCAGTTATTTCCCCGGCATTGGCGGTAAATGAGATATCTGATAGAGCAGGTTCCTCTGCCCCCGGGTAGTTGAAACTCACATGGCGAAATTCAACCTGACCCGTCTCTGCGGCGGGAGATGCGGGATGCTCAGGATCGGTAATTTCCGGATTCATGGCCAGCACTTCGTTAATTCTCAATGCCGACGCTTGGCCACGAGGAATCATAAAAGCCATCATCGAGACCATCATCACGGCAAACATAATTTGCATAACATATTGAATGAACGCCATCATTTTCCCGATTTGCAAGGTGCCGTTATTAATTTGAATTCCGCCAAACCAAACGATAGCCAACGTCGATAGGTTCATAATCAGCATCACCATCGGCATCATGATGGCCATCAACTGAAACACGCGCACCGAAGTGTCGGTTAAATCCAGGTTGGCCTGATCAAAACGCCCTATTTCATAGGGCGTTCGATTAAACGAACGAATCACCCTGACCCCGGTGAGATTTTCCCGTAATACTCGGTTAATGCGATCCACCTTTTGTTGCATGGTGCGAAATAACGATAGGCCATTTCCCATAACCAGGTATATGGCGATGCCGAGTACTGGTATTGCTACCACAATGATAGGCGCTAATCGCGCATCGGTGTACATCGCAAGGATTATTCCGCCTAACGCAGTCAAAGGCGCCATCACCATCATTCGCAGGATCATGTTGATAAGCTGCTGCACTTGCATGACATCATTGGTAGTGCGCACAATAAGTGATGAGGTGCCAATTTGGTCAAATTCGTGCAAGGTAAAGTTTTCCACATGAGTAAAGAGTCGGGTCCGAATCAACTGGCCAAATCCCGCCGTCGCTTTGGCCCCATACCAACTGGCAAACACAGCAGCCACTCCACCCAACACTGTAACCAAAAGCATGAGAGCCCCCACTTCGACGATGTAGGGAATGTTGCCTTTGATGACCCCGGTATCCACGATATTAGACATTAAGTTAGGCAAATATAGGGTTGACATGGTCTGAAGAAACGTCAGCACCACTACCAGCACTACTGATGTCCGATAGGGACGCAAAAATGAAAAAAGCTTTATCATGGCACGAACCTCCCGTCGCCTATCC
The DNA here is from genome assembly GCA_021797515.1 of Bacillota bacterium. Taxonomy (GTDB): domain Bacteria; phylum Bacillota; class Sulfobacillia; order Sulfobacillales; family Sulfobacillaceae; genus Sulfobacillus_C. The sequence continues at coordinate 9,259 of JAJZZP010000196.1, forward strand.
ATTAGAGCTATTATACCGAGGTCCACTGACTTTGAGGACACGTTATTGCTTAGTACATCTGTTTATACCACAAATAATTTGTGTGGTTAACAGGTAGTGGTATGGTGATAATTCGAACAGTGCTGAAGAAATTTTTCCGATTCCTGTCGGTTTGTGGCGGAAATCGATGCGACTTTGCCCCATTGCAGTGGGGATGCGTACGCACCGAACTCGGGATGCGTTGCAGCCTGGCGATCCGTTGTCGCACTTCCCGGCCACTGCGGGACGATACGGAGGTCCAAATCGCGGGTACTGCCACCCACCTGGAAAGTTTGCCGAGTCTGGATCCCGCCCACTTGGTACGATTTGACGAGGGACCGTACCGTCGTTTCGGTGCACCTCGTCGCCTTGGCCACATCAGAACGCCAGAAGCCCATCGCGGTTAAGTGCCTCTATCTTCATCCCGACCCACAGATGCAGGTGATGAAGTCGTTCATAGCGAAACGACTGGATTTCGGTCTCCGGTCCAAGCCAACTCCCCCATGGATTCAGTATTGTGGAAAAAGCTACTGGTTAATCTCACAGTATCGCAGGGGGTTAAAGTGGTCCATTCGGAACATCCGTTTGTTATTAAGACTACGTTAAAATCGTTAAATTTGGTTCGTGTGCCGAATACTTCCATAAACCACAACGTATTTCAATTGTACCAGTCACGCTGCGACAACGAGGTTCGTAACAAGGATTTCCATTGCGTAGGGCCTAAGCGCTTAAATTGCCTTGGAATCGCCATTCCGAGGAGAGAGCGCGCAACGCAAACAGCCGCCAATCGAAGACAAAGCGGCGATGGCAGCGGCAGTTGCACCTGCCCTATGGGTGAGGCCGGGTTCACCCGAATCCCCTAGAAGATCCGTCCTGCCGTAGTCCATTGCGAGCCGTGACGAGCTTTTCGGGTGCATTAAATCACTTCCATCGCAGCGGTGAAGCCATCCGACATTGCCCTCCAGCCTCTATTCTATAGCTGCCGGAAGTGGGGGGTTAGGGATAAATATTCCATATTTCTACCCACTCCAGGCGCTTACCCCGGATCGCAACGACTCCGCCGATTTCCCAGTCTTCCTGCTCCCGATGCAACCATTGTGGAGGTACCCGGACTACGCCGCTGACGGTGTTGCCGATCCCGGAAATCTTCCAGCCATCAGTTGTGATGCCATCCACAGTGAAGTGCCCCTCCACTACTATAGCGCCAGCAACCAAATCAGAAGATTGCTGGTCAACCCACTTTGCAAGTCGGTCACGCATCGTCACAACTTTAGGAAGAACCGGACCCTTGCGGTCAACGACGTCGTCCAACAGCGCTTGGTGACCCTCATCAAGGTAGTGTCGCTCAGCGAGCCACTGAGCTAATTTGCGTGTGACAGCGCTAACCGACCGCATCAAAGATGGGCCGGCATCGACATGGCGAATCATAAACCACCCCAAAAATTCGTGCATGCCGTTAGCGATTTCACTGGGGCTGCAAAGAGAGCACACGGCATCGTCCCGCCCAGCTTCGCGCGCCTTCTCAATAGCCTCGATCAAATCTGAATCAGCAGGCTCCGTGGATCGTTCCAATGACAGCTGCAGAAGGTCGATAACACTTTGATACTGGCTAAAAGTGCGGGGCCTCAGCCGCAGTTGCCAATCCTGCAGAAACTCATCCAAGACGGACGCGATCGTGTGGGATTGGCTTGGTTCATTCATCTGTTTACACTCCTTTTTTTGATTTTACTGCGGGCACCATAGTTGTCGCGAACCATCAAACAAAAGAGAGCCGTGACCCATGAAGCCTCGTGAGACAGCCTGACTCACTTTCGTCTCATCAGTGTATCTCAATTTTTCCGTCTGCACTGCCCCCCAAAAATACTTTGTAGGATCGATGCAATGGGAATAAATGTTGCGGCTGAACTCAAACGCACACGCTGGTTAACCTGAATTGAAAAAGGTCGCACTTTCCACCACACAAGTAGAAAAAGCAAGGGGTAGCCCAATGGGCTTTAATGCCGGGGGTCGCGTTGATACCTTGGGCGAAAACTCGGATGGAAAACTGGCGTGGTTTTTTGTTGGCCGCCAGTTGACAACAGGCAGATAAATCGTTTTGGATCAATCTTTTTCAAGACCCGTGGTGAACGTCGGGAAAGGTCTCGAGGCGTTGATTTCGAAAGGTGAAAGGACTAATTTTGGGGAGTTGCGGCGCAATGCATACCAAATCGGAGGACTGCGGTGACGAACATTTTACAGCCACGGAAAGGCATGACATCATTAGCGCGGAACATTGAACATAAAGTCCGCGCATTCCCCTTCCCAGGCGAAGCCGGGAGGGGGTCAAGCGGGTGGCGGCCGTTGTGTTTGGAGTACTTTTTTTATGAGTCAAATCGCGCCAAATATCAGCGCAATAAGTTTGTCATGGCCGAGGCTGACCGGTTACATATCACCTTGCTCTTTTTGCCGACCTATTCCCCGAATCTCAATCTGATCGAACGGCTCTGGAAGTTCGTCAAAACGGAGTGCCTCTATTCGCATCATTACGACCAATCCTCCGACTTCACCACAGCGATCGAAACGTGTCTGAAGGAAACTACTGGCGAACACAAAAAGAAATTATCGACCCTCTTAACCCTCAAATTTCAGTCATTCGACTCAGCAGCCTAAATCGGTAATTGTCGACCGTTGGCAGTATACGCTGCATTATTGGGAAGTGATCGTAGACGATTTCTCATCGGGACTGGGCTCCCGTCGTTAACTCCTCATAACCTACAGCTCTACATTAAATTTTATTCCAACTAAGACGTGCCGGGTGGAAAATAGCTCACATGGACGGTCAGGCCGGTGCGATTGGCCAGGTCTAGTCGCTCAATTGTCCCTAGGCGATTACGCCCTCCGTTACTAGCGATTGAACAAGAAATTACCCGGCGCACGTAATTTGGCGCCATACGAGATATTTCCGGTCTCTGGCGCGATCGGGAAGACATCCCGAACACCCCGGAGGCAATTGTCGCATTTGTGCGTCACATGCGAGCGAATGCGGAGCGAGCACAACCATGACGTGCTACGTTATTGACACCGACGTCATTATTTGGGTCTTGCGGCGCAGGACCGCTGCGGTGCAATGGTTGGAATCGACCGCCCGCTCTCGACCTCATCACCCGAGAATATGAGTATTACGAGAAGTCCCCAGAGTTTGCCATGCGGTCTCCACGTGTTTAACCAACACCTCGCCAGAGCATAACTCACGTCTCGACAACTTGCTGACCCTCAAGTTTCAAGAGTTCAAATCGGTGGCCTAAAACGTTAATTCGGACCCGCGATCCGTATATGTCTCGCTGTCGGCAAGAGTAAATCATCGATAGGATGCGAGTACCGACCATACTCAATCTGACAAAAACCGACCATGGCCAAAATATTAGGGACCACAAGCGAGGTACCTTCGCATAAAATTCTCCTCTCGATATTTTTCCCGTTATTTGCAAGGGCCTTAATGCATGATAGAATCGGATTTGGCAAAGGATGGTCACTAATCAATGAAAATTGGCATTATTGGTGCAGGCCCCGCAGGGCTTAGTGCAGCGTACGAATTAGCTAGCCACGGTCAGCAAGTCACAGTGTTTGAACAAGATCCAAACTCCGTTGGCGGAATTTCACGAACTGTGGAATATCATGGATACCGTTTTGATATCGGAGGTCACCGTTTCTTTTCGAAAAGCCAAGAAGTGGAGGACTTTTGGACCACAATTCTTGGCGATGATTTTCTTACCCGCGGTCGGATCTCTCGAATATTTTACGATGACAAATTTTATGATTATCCGTTAAAACCTTTAAATGCTTTTCGCAATATGGGCGCTTGGAACACAAGTCTCTGCCTGTTAGATTACGCAAAGGTCAAAACTTCTCCACCTAAAGATATAAAATCCTTTGAAGATTGGGTCGTCTATCACTTTGGTCGCCGCCTCTACGAGATGTTCTTTAAAACCTATACAGAAAAAGTATGGGGGACCCCTTGTGACCAAATTAGCGCAGACTGGGCGGCCCAGAGAATTAAAGGCTTGAATTTAATTAGTGCTATTAAACATGCCTTTTTTCCGCAAGACTCTTCATCAGACAAGTCCGCGGTGGTAAAGACACTAATCGACAAATTTCGGTATCCCAAACTAGGACCAGGCATGCTATGGGAGCAAGTTGCCGCCAAGATTACCTCAATGGGCGGGACGCTGTTGATGGATCGAAAAGTCGTGGAGCTAAAACATTTTAATGGTCGTATTATCTCCATTGACTCTCTCACTAGCAACGGACAATCGCGCACTACCTATCAGTTTGATCATGTAATTTCTACTATGCCGGTACGGTCGCTAGTGCGAGCATTCAAACCAAACCTGCCGCAATCGATAGCCAAGGCAGCCGAATCCCTAAAATATCGCGACTTTGTTACGGTCGCCTTAGTCATCGATTCTTCCGACTTGTTCCCGGACAATTGGATTTATATTCACGATCCCAAAGTTAAAGTGGGGCGAATCCAAAATTTTGGCAATTGGAGCCCTTTCATGGTTCCAACAAACAAGACCTCATGTTTAGGGTCGGAGTATTTCTGCTTTGAAGGCGATGGTCTATGGAGTTCGTCCGATGAAGCTCTCCTAAAATTGGCCGAACAAGAACTGAATACATTAGGCTTAATTCGCGGACATTCCGTTATTGACGGCAAGGTGGTACGGGTTCCCAAAGCCTATCCAGTATATGATGACGACTACCAATCAAACGTGAATTCTATAGTCGACTATCTTCGGTATGCAGCCCAGAATCTTCAATTAATAGGCCGAAATGGCATGCACCGATATAACAATCAAGACCATGCCATGATGACGGGATTTTTAGCGGCGCGAAACATTTTAGGATCGAATTATGACCTGTGGGCCGTCAATGGGGATGCGGAATATCTAGAAGAGGTCACAGAGGAACGGCAGGTTCCAAAAGTTGTCGCCAAGACCTAGCGGAACTTTCCTAGTTATGCGGTGAAAACGTGCTCAAACCCAATCCCTGTCTCAAATCCGTGTTTATACAACGAATTCTCCGGTTTGGCGTGGCGATATCCTCAAAAATATTTGTTATAAACCCCTGGAAATTGCAAAGGATTTTTGGCACTGGTTGGCGAACTCCTATTTATCAACCCTAATATTCAGGAGGTGCGTTCGATGGCGACTTTGACCAAGCGCAAGGTGAAAGGGCATGTCTACTACTATATATCTGGCCGAAGGCAAACGGAGTGAGGGCAAATCCCGGCTCGTTAAGCAACAATATCTCGGTCGCACAGAACAAGTTGTCGCGCGATTGCAAGGGTAGCCCCCCGAACCTACCCGGGTGCGGGTGGCGGAATATGGCGGCAGCCAAGGGTTGTTGAGTATGGCGAGACGCCTGCACCTCGTGGAAATCCTTGGTCGCGCCGAAGCGCGACCAAGGATCATCCGTGGGGGTCTACATGCTGTTAGCAGTATTGAATCGGGTGTTGGCGCCATGTAGCAAAGCCCAATTGGGGAAATGGTTTTGGCGCACCGCCCTCTATCATGATTTTGTGGTCCGCGATGCGGACTTGCGCAGCCAGCGTTTTTGGGATCATATGACCTACTTGACGGCGGACCGCATCCGGGAAGCGGAGCGGAATCTGACGCAGCACCTGGTGCAGGAATTTAACCTGGATCTCTCCACTGTCGTCTATGATGCCACCAACTTTTACACGTGGTTGGATACCCAAACCCCCGCTGAATTGGCCCAACGGGGCCATCAGAAACAGCATCGGGAGGATCTCAAAGCGGTGGGGTTGGCGCTGCTGGTCACGACCGATTTCAACATTCCGCTGTTTCATACCGTCTATCCGGGCAATCG
>JAJZZP010000084.1 GCA_021797515.1 Bacillota bacterium
ATTATCGCCGTGTCCAAGATCGCACGAAGCCGCCCGACCACGGACCGCCCTCCCGGCCCCTTCATCATCAAGTGCGCCTGCGGCACATAGTCGCAATATTCAACTCGATACTTTGCCGTTACCTTGGGGATGCGATGGGTTGAGGCAGATGTCCAAGCGATCGCGGCATTGCGATAGATTCACCGCTCCAGGCGTTGGTAGACATTTTTTTGGAGGACCATCGGGTCAAAGGGTGCCTCTTTCACGGGGGATTGCAGTGTGATGACAATTTTAAGGTACATCCGAACCACGCGAACCACCTCTGAACCTTGTGGGTTATCGGCCTGTATGCTATAATTCGCAAGGATTTAAACCACGCACGCAGTCTGGCTCCTGGTGCCGAGAGGTGCATAGCAGGCTGTGGAGGGAAAACCAGGAGGTGTTGTATGTCTGTAATTTCCATGAAGCAATTGCTTGAAGCTGGTGTCCATTTTGGTCACCAGACCCGTCGTTGGAATCCCAAGATGAAACCTTATATCTTTACCGAACGCAATGGAATTTACATTATTGACCTGCAAAAGACCGTGCGCAAGGTGGACGAGGCGTATAACTTTGTCCGGCAGGTGGGCGCTGACGGAGGTCGGATGTTGTTTATAGGCACCAAAAAGCAGGCTCAGGAAGCAGTGGCCGATGAAGCACGCCGGTCTGGGGATTATTTTGTGAATCAGCGATGGCTGGGCGGGATGTTGACCAATTTTGATACCATAAAGAAACGCGTCAAACGCCTGGCAGAATTAAAAGAGCAAGAAGCCAGCGGCAATTGGGACCGCCTTCCTAAAAAAGAAGTCAGTTCGTTAACCCGAGAAAAAGAAAAATTGGAGAAGTACTTGGGCGGTATTGAAGGCATGCGGGAATTACCTGCGGCTGTTTTTGTTGTTGATCCCCGAAAAGAACACATTGCGGTAACCGAAGCACGTAAATTAGCCATTCCCATTGTGGGTATTGTCGATACCAACTGTGATCCCGATGAGATTGATTATATTATTCCAGGCAATGACGATGCGATTCGAGCTGTACGCCTTTTGACCGCTAAAGTTGCAGATGCATTAATTGAGGGACGACAAGGCGAAGTGTTGGTGCCTGAGGTTGCGGAGGCCCAATAAGGATGTTTGGATATCCAAGAAGGCGACCGTGAGGTCGCTTTCCTTGCGAGGAGGATCAGGCGTGATTTCAGCCAACGATGTTAAAAAACTGCGTGAACGCACGGGTGCAGGCATGATGGAATGCAAGCGGGCTTTGGAACAAGCCGAAGGCAACATGGATCGGGCCGTGGATATATTGCGGGAACGGGGCCTAGCGGCGGCTGCAAAAAAAGCAGGAAGAGCCGCGACCGAAGGATTGATTGAAAGCTACATTCATCTTCAAGGAAGAATTGGCGTGTTGCTGGAAATCAATTGCGAAACCGACTTTGTTGCTAACACCTCAGATTTCCGGGTATTAGCCCATGATGTGGCGATGCATATTGCGGCGGCACGGCCACGCTTTGTGCGGACGGACGAAGTTCCAGAGGCAGAATTGGATCACGAGCGGCAGGTGTTAACGGCTCAGGCACGTAATGAGGGCAAACCAGCAGCGATTGTTGATAAAATGGTTGAAGGGCGATTGAAGAAATTCTACCAAGAAGTTTGTTTGTTGCAGCAACCGTTTGTGAAAAACCCGGATATCACCATTGATCAATTGCTGAAAGAACATATTGCACGACTTGGGGAGCAGATCACGGTGCGACGGTTTGCCCGGTTTGAACGGGGAGAAGAGTTTCCGTCAGATATCGAGGCTCCGTTCTTGCAGTAGGGAAGGGGCACCTAGGGGTGCCCCTTCGGTATAGTTAGAATGCGCCATTTTCACCAAAAGAGGGGGCTCCTATGGACGAACAACCAAAATATAAGCGGATTGTATTAAAGCTTTCAGGGGAGGCCATGGCAGGCAGTGAAGGCTATGGTATCGACCCAATTGTGGTAGACAATCTGGCCCGGCAAATTCAAGATGTGCTGTTGTTGGGAGTTCAAGTCGGGGTCGTGGTGGGCGGCGGAAACATTTGGCGCGGACTTTCAGGAGCGTCCAAAGGCATGGATCGTGCCACAGCCGACTATATGGGAATGCTGGCCACGGTGATTAATGCGTTGGCATTGATGGATGCTTTAGAAAAACACGGTGTGGAAGTCCGGGTGCAAACCGCGATTGAAATGAAAGAGGTGGCCGAACCGTACATCCGCCGCCGCGCCATTACCCATCTCGATAAGGGCCGGGTAGTGATTTTTGCTGCAGGTAACGGCAATCCCTACTTTTCGACAGACACCACCGCGGCTTTGCGATCGGCAGAAATTGAGGCCGACGTGATGTTGAAGGCAACCAAAGAGTCTGGGGTGTATGACGCTGATCCGCGGACCCATCCTGACGCGCGTAAATTAGACCAGATAGGCTACCTTGATGTCCTCAAGGAAAATCTTAAGGTGATGGATGCCACTGCGACGTCATTGTGCATGGATAATGATATTCCTATTGTGGTATTCAATATGAATATTTATGGTAATATTCGTAAGGTAGTGATGGGTGAACCCATCGGCACCGTTGTGAGGAGCGAGTATCATGTTTAAAGATATTGTGTCGGATGCTGAGCATAAAATGAAACGCACTGTAGAGCTGTTTGAGCGCGACTTGACGGGGATGCGAGCCGGCCGAGCCCACCCGGCCTTGTTGGAAAAAGTTCCTGTGGAATATTACGGTAGTATCACACCACTTCAGCACTTGGCTACCATATCCGCGCCGGAACCTCGTGTCCTAGTCGTACAACCATTCGACAAAACAGCGGCCAACGCGATTGAAAAGGGCATTCAAAAGGCCGACTTGGGTGTCTCAGTGCGCGTGGATGGTCAAATTTTGCGCGTGAACGTGCCTTCGCTTACCGAGGAACGCCGTCGCGATTTGGTGAAGCAATTGAAGCGGCAGCTTGAGGAACAGCGGGTGGCCATTCGCAATATTCGTCGCGAAGCCGTGGAACAACTTCGTGCCAACCAGAAAGATCGTCAGATTTCGGAAGACGACGAACGGCGTGGACAAACCGAAGTGCAAAAATTGACAGATAAGTATATTAAAGCCCTGGATGAAGTTGCCGAAGCGCGAGAGCACGATATTATGATGCCTTGAGGCGCGGGAGGTTGGATGGAAGATAACTTGATTCCCAGAGCGGCGGATCACGACATGATGGAAGACCGCCCCTTGCCCCGTCATATTGCGATTATTATGGACGGCAACGGGCGGTGGGCTATTCGCCATGGGTTGCCTAGGGTGCTGGGTCACCGCGAAGGTGTGAAAGCGCTCAAACCCATTGTTAAGGAGTGTTCCCGGCTTGGTATTGAAGTGCTGACGGTGTATGCTTTTTCAACGGAAAACTGGACCCGGCCAGCGGGCGAAGTAAATACGTTAATGGCTTTGTTAGAGGAATTTCTAGACTCGGAAACGCCTGAGCTCAAATCCCAAGGGGTATCAGTCAGGACCATTGGCGATATCGGCCATCTACCTGCCAATGCTCAAGCGGCTTTGGCGCGATCCCGGCGTGACACTGCGGACCAAAGCAAAATGGTGTTGAATTTAGCTCTAAATTATGGGGGTCGCGACGAACTGATCCGTGCGGTTAATAGGTGGTTGGCTTCTCAATCCATGGAGGGAGTATTACCGGAGTTGGATGTTGACACCTTAGAGCAGCATTTGGATACGGCGGGACTACCGGATCCTGACTTGTTGATTCGCTCCAGCGGCGAAGTGCGCCTATCAAATTTTTTACTATGGCAAATGGCTTACGCAGAGATTTATATCACTGATACGTTGTGGCCGGATTTCACCCCCGAAGAGCTGCAAAAGGCGATTGCCGTGTTCCGTAAACGCGAGCGCCGTTTTGGCGGCCACAGTTAGGACGGCTGCCACTGTGTTGAAAATGCGGGTTGTAACGGCGGCCATTGGCATACCGATCATGTTGCTTTTGTTGTATTTTGGCGGCATGGTATTGGTGATTGGTATTGGGGTGTTATCCGGATTGGGAATTTGGGAACTGCACCGCATGCTGCGTCTGCACCAGGTGGAATTCTTTCCCTTTGCGGCGTTGGGGTGGGTCTGGGCTTTCATTTGGGCCAGTGCCCATCCTTCTTGGACATTGCCGGTGTTGACCTTAGGTTCGGTGGGAATTGCGCTGGTGGCGTTGCTTAATCGTAAGCCGGAATCTTTTGAAGGCATCATGACGACGTCCTGGGGGGCGCTCTATATGGGGCTCTTCTTTTCGTTTGTGATTCGTCTCAGAGAATTATCGAGCGGAATGAATATTGCATTTAGCTTTTTTTTGATTATATGGGCGACTGATACTTTGGCATTCTTTATCGGTCGCCGTTGGGGAAGACACCGGCTCTTACCTAAGATTAGCCCGGGAAAAACTTGGGAAGGCACGGCCGCTGGTACCGCGGCCGGGATCTTAATGGGAATGGGAACTGCTTACTGGAGCGGCCTGACAACATTGGACGGCATATTATTCGGGCTCCTGGTCTCAATTTCTGGACAAATGGGGGACTTGCTAGAGTCTTCAATCAAGCGTTATTCGGGGGTCAAGGACTCTGGAGTGCTTTTGCCAGGGCATGGGGGAATTTTGGATCGATTTGACTCTGTGTTGTTCGCATTACCAATTGCTTATTATTTATTAAGGGGCTTGGGCATAAGATAGCATATCCTCACGAGGGGGAGAGTGCTGCGATGTCCCGCTACTGGAGCAATATGGCATGGTCGATCCTGTTTCTTGCCGGGGCCTATTGTTTCTGGCGCTGGTGCATTGGTTACATTCTCCCCTTTTTGTTGGGGGCGTTGATGGCGTTTTTCTTGCGTCCGGTATCCGAGCGTTTAGAGCATTGGGGACTGTCTCGGGCAACTGCCGCGTTAGGGAGTTTGGTGTTGGCTGGGGGCTCCGTGATCTTAACTATAAGTGCGGTTATTGCTTTGCTGGTCTCAGAAGTCGTACAACTATCGCAGCGCCTGCCCAAATACGTCAAAAAGTGGCGAGTGGTGTTTGATCATCATCGGGGGATGGGGGAAACTGTGATTTCCCAACTGCATCTAAACCCTACGGTTCTGAACAGCTCGTTAGGAGGGGTGGTTCGAGTCGCCGAAGGAATGTTGCACCATTTTTTGCTGTTTTTGCTGCATGTGCCGGATGTGGCGTTAGTGTTGATTCTATCTACCTTAACCGCTTTTTTCCTCCTTCGAGATCACCGATGGGCCAGTCGTATGGTATTGCGAACATTGCCCCCGGCGATGCGAACACAATATTGGGAGATGAAGTATGGTATTGTAAATGGAACGCTGGGCTTTATCAAGGCGGAGCTATTCCTGGTTAGCGTCACGGTGGCGGTTACTACCGCCGGGTTATTACTGGCAGGGGTTCGTTATGCCGTATTAGTGGGAGTCTTAGCGGGATTGCTGGATTTAGTGCCATATCTTGGGCCTACGGTAATTTTGGCCCCGTGGGCGGCGGTACTGCTAATGTCCGGACACTATCTGGCGGCAGCCAAACTTAGCATGGTTTTGGCCACCGTAGCGATTGCACGCCAAGTGTTGGAACCGCGATTGGTGGGAACCAGTATGGGGTTGCATCCGTTGGTGGCATTGGGAGCGTTGTATATTGGGATACGGGCATTTGGCGCGTCTGGCGTTATCGTAGGACCGCTGACGGCACTGGGGTTGCGAGTGATGTACCAGAGCCGTCACGGGTCGATCAACGCCTCTTAAAACGAGCGAAGAGGGATAGTGATATGATGCATGTCATTGTTCTAGGAGCGACCGGTTCGGTGGGTGAAACCACGGCGCAAGTATTGCGCGAACATGGCGACCGGTATCAAGTCGAAGGATTGGTGGCGCGGCAAAACGGTCGACGACTGTTGGAACTGGCGTCCGAATTTAATCCATCCTGGATTGGACTCACCAGCGAAGAAGCAGGAGCCCAGTTGCTTCCCCACCAATCGCACTCCGACTTTAAAATTTTGGTGGGTATGCCAGCGATATTGTCGGCAATTAGGGGCGCGCCACCATCTCGGGTAATTGGTGCGATGAGCGGATTTGCTGGACTGGTGCCAACCCTAACCGCCATTGACCAAGGATTTGACATTTTGCTGGCCAACAAGGAAACCATGGTAGCTGCCGGGGATTTGGTTCGAGAGCGGGCCAAGCGGAGCGGAAGTCGATTGATTCCGGTCGACAGCGAACACTCGGCGATCTTTCAATGTTTAGCGTTGGGCCAGCCTTTTTCCCGCATTATCTTGACGTGTTCTGGTGGACCGTTTCACGGCCATACTCGTGCAGATTTGGAGCAGGTGACCGTGGAAGCGGCACTAAAACATCCCAATTGGTCGATGGGACCAAAGATTACCGTGGATTCGGCGACATTAATGAATAAGGGACTGGAGCTTATTGAGGCTCATCAATTGTTTGCCGCCAACTACGACCAATTGGATGTGGTCATCCATCCCCAGAGCATTATTCATTCCATGGTGGAATTTGTGGATGGAGCAACCATGGCGCAATTAGGCTGGCCTGACATGCGAGTGCCGGTACAAGTGGCGTTAAGTTGGCCTGAAAGATGGCCGCTTTCGGTGGCGCCGATGGATTGGAGTCAACGCCGATTGACTTTTGAAGCACCGGATGAGGACACATTCCCTGCACTTTCTCTGGCGAGGGCGGTAGGAAAAACGGGGGGACTATTGCCAGCCGTGTTTAACGCGGCCAACGAAGTAGCGGTAGCGGGTTTTTTGGACCGTCGCATGAGGTTTTTGGGCATCATGGAAGTGGTTGAGGCAGTTGTGCAAGGATTTCGGGACAATGGTCCGGTACGAGATTTGGAGCAAGTATTGGAGGCTGATCGATGGGCTCGGAAAACCGCGGATGGGCTGGTGAACCAGAACTAACAAGAAGCCTTTCTGGGGAGGTGAAAGAGTCATGACGACAGTTATCGCCTTGGTAGCGGTTTTTGGCATCTTAGTTTCGGTGCATGAATTGGGCCACTATATCGTGGCAAAATCGCTGGGGATGCGTGTTAATGAGTTTTCTTTGGGATTTGGCCCAGCCCTGTTCTCGTCCCAATGGGGCGAGACACAGTATTCGCTGAGGATTATCCCTTTAGGGGGTTATGTTCGCCTAGCGGGCATGGAGATGGATAAAACTGATGATCCTGACGCGTTTCCGAATCGCCCCTTGTGGCAACGATTTTCCGTGATTTTTGCCGGACCGGTGATGAATTTAGCGCTGGCAGCGATCTTGTACATCTTGGCTTTCGGCCCCATTGGCACCCCGACGATCACCACGACAGTAGCCAGCACGGTCCCCCATTACCCTGCCTACACGGCGGGAATCCGTGCCGGAGACAAGATTGTTGCGGTGGACCATCGGGCCATTGGCACTTGGACGGAATTGCAAAAAGCCATTGTCTCGCATGCCCATCAACCTCTAGTAATCACCATTGAGCGGCATGGTTTGAAGAAAACTGTCTCCGTCCACACGCGATACGACAAACAACTTAAAGAGTACATCGTGGGTATCGAACCGCAAGTTGCGATGATACATCTCGGCTTCATGGCCTCGATTCGTTCGGGAGTAGACTATACGGTCCGTCTTACCGGAAGTTGGTTTGTCGCGATGTATCATTTAGTCATTGGGAAAAGTCGATTTGATTTAACCGGACCCGTCGGCATCGCGGTGTATGTAAGCCAGGCAGCGCAAGACGGATTGCCTTATCTCGTGCTGTTGGCCGCGGCTTTGTCGGCCAACCTAGGGCTCTTTAACGTGTTGCCGATTCCGGTATTGGATGGCAGCCGCCTGTTTCTTTTGGGACTGGAAGGAGTGCGTCGCAAGGCCATGGATCCGGATCGGGAAAATATGATTCATATGGTAGGCTTTGTGGTGCTCATGTTGTTTGTTTTGGTGGTGACCTACCATGATATTGTGCACTTCTTTCATGTTGGGGCGGCTTTCTAATGGTAAGATAAGACCAGGGCAAGAACCTCAAATGGGAAAGACCCTCAGGAGGAATTTCTGATGACAAAAGCGGTCAAAGTGCGTGATCTCACCATTGGTGGCGGAGCCCCCGTGGTGGTGCAAGGAATGACCAAGACCGATACCCGCGATATTGAGGCGACACTTGACGAGATTCGGCGCTATACCGCCGTGGGATGCGAATTGGTGCGGGTTGCTGTGCCGGACCAGGAAGCCGCTCAAGCGGTAGCAACCATTGTAAAACACTCTCCGATTCCAGTGGTGGCGGATATTCATTTTGATTACCGCTTAGCTCTAACCGTGATTCGCGGGGGCGTGGACAAGTTGCGACTGAACCCCGGCAACATCGGAGATCGGGACCGGGTGGAGCAAGTGGTGAAGGCGGCCAAGGAACGGCAAATTCCGATTCGTATCGGAGTCAACTCGGGTTCCATTGAAAAAAGTCTGCTGCATGACTTGGGACGCACGGCAGAGGCCATGGTGGAATCGGCCGCCCGCCACATTCGGATCCTCAATGACTTGGACTATGACAATATTGTGGTGTCGTTAAAAGCCTCGGATGTGCCTACGATGGTGGCAGCCTATCGTTTAATGGCCAAATCGTATGATTACCCCTTGCATTTGGGTGTTACCGAGGCCGGCACCTTGTTGCAAGGTACCATTAAATCTGCTGTAGGACTGGGAACTCTGTTGGCCGAAGGTATTGGCGACACCATCCGGGTTTCGCTCACCGCTCCGGGAGAAGAAGAGCTTCGGGTGGCTTGGGAAATTCTCAAAAGTTTGAAACTGCGAGAGCGGGGTGCCAATTTGGTGGCTTGTCCAACCTGTGGTCGGCTGCAATTTGACATGTGGCCAGTGACCAACGAACTGGAACGTCGGCTGGCCACGATAGTGGAGCCGATTACGGTGGCGGTAATGGGGTGTGCAGTGAACGGCCCTGGTGAGGCGCGCGAAGCCGACGTTGGGTTGGCTGGAGGCAAGAACATGGGCTTGATTTTCCGCCATGGTGAAATTGTGCGGCGGGTTGAGCAACAAGATATGGTGGAAGAGTTATGGAAAGAAATTCAGGATGCTGCCGAGGAGGTTCGTTTGGGTGGGAAAGCTTCTCAAGGAAATCACCCCTAAATCGCAAGATTACTCGCAATGGTACACAGATGTGATCAAAAAGGCGGATATGGTGGATTATGCGCCAGTCAAGGGATTTATGGTGATGAAACCATACAGCTACCGAATGTGGGAATTTATTCAAGCGGCATTGGACCAGAAATTTCGGGAAACGGGGCACCAAAACGCCTACTTCCCCCTGCTAATTCCGGAACACCTGCTGATTAAAGAAGCTGAACATGTGGAGGGATTTTCCGCCGAAGTGGCTTGGGTGACGATGGGCGGCAATGAAGTGTTGGCGGAACGGCTCGCAGTGCGTCCTACCTCGGAAACGGTTGTGGGCGCCATGTATTCACAATGGATTCAATCTTATCGCGATTTGCCGGTCTTGATTAACCAATGGGCAAATGTACTCCGGTGGGAAAAGTCTACCAGGCCCTTTCTCCGCACCACAGAATTTTTGTGGCAGGAAGGACATACGGTGCACCGCACCGCGGCAGAAGCTGAAGCGGAAACACGTCAGCAACTGGAGACCTATCACGAAATGATGGAAAGTCTGTTGGCGATACCCGTAGTGGCGGGAGCCAAAAGTGCCGGGGAGCGTTTTGCTGGAGCCATCGAAACATATACGTTGGAAGCCTTGATGGGGGATGGCAAGGCACTGCAATCCGCGACTTCCCACTTTCTAGGTCAAAATTTTGCCAAAGCCTTTGATATTCAATATTTAGATGAAGATGGCACGTTGAAATTTGGTTGGACGACGTCTTGGGGTTCGTCGACTCGGTTGATAGGGGCATTGATTATGGTTCATGGGGATGACAAAGGATTGCGAATTCCTCCCCGGGTAGCTCCTATTCAAATCGTGATTGTTCCGATCGGACGGGGCAATGATCGGGAGCCAATCACGCGGTATGCCAAAACCTTGATTGGGAAGTTGACTGCCTCGTTTCGCGTGAAGCTGGATGATCGTGATGAATTTACCCCTGGCTATAAATTTAATGACTGGGAAATGCGGGGCGTGCCCTTGCGCATTGAAATCGGACCGCGGGACTTGGCTCAGCAGCAGGTGATGGTGGCGCGCCGCGACACTGGGGAAAAGATAGCGGTTGGGGAAGAGTCGCTTCGAGACGTGTTGGCGCAGTTGCTTGACCAGGTACAAGATACCCTATTGCAACAAGCTCGGCAGTATCAATACGAAAATACGTTTGCGGTTGAGAATTACCATGAAATGGCACATCATAACTTTAGGGGATTCTTCATGGGGGATTGGTGCGGTCAAGAGACGTGTGCCGATCAGTTGAAGCAGGAAACGTCGGTGACCATTCGCTGCCTGCCATTTGATACCGAACTGGCAGGTACAGGGTGTATTGTATGCGGTCGGTCGGGACAGCACCGCGCCTTGTTCGCTCGTGCCTATTAAGAGGTTAACCCTAACGAAAGAAATGACTTCGGGAAAATGAAGGTGTGTGCGGGTGAAAGAACGAGTCGCGGCGATTATTCCGGCGTTTAATGAAGAGCAAAACATCGTATCAGTGTTGCGCGTGTTAATGGCAGTGCCGGAGATCGATGATATTATCGTGGTCAATGATGGGTCCACCGACGACACTAGCCGGGTTGCCCGTGAAATTGGAGTAAGGGTCTTGGATTTGGCAGAAAACTCTGGAAAGGGGAGTGCGCTGAAAGCGGGAGCGGAACAGGTTACCGCCGATATTTTGTTGTTTTTGGATGCTGACTTGCTAGGGTTGACGGTGACGCATGTACAAGAACTGTTGCGTCCCGTAATGAATGGAGACCATGAGGCTACCGTGGGAATTTTTGAGGGAGGCCGAACCTCTACGGATTGGGCTCAAGCACTTACCCCATTTTTATCCGGCCAGCGGGCTATGCGCAAGCAGCTGCTCATCGGAGCGGACTATCTTGATGGAGCCGGCTATGGTGTAGAGCTGCAAATGCATCGCCAACTCAAACGTATGGGCAAGGAACCTTATGCAGTGATCCTGCATGACGTGACCCAGGTGATGAAAGAAGAAAAAATGGGGCTGGTTAAAGGACTGGCTGCGCGCATGAAGATGTATTGGGAGATAATTAAAGAAATCCCTCGTGTGTAAGTTAATTATTGTAGGAGGGCGTTGGTGTCAATGGAACCTCGGGTGATCGAATGGTTGTCAGTGCACGGCTACCCCAATCAATCTCCGCCTTTTGTGGCATTGCAGTGGATCCCGCCGAACACGGTAACGGTACAGGTGGCCTATCTGCGCTCGGAAGATACCCCCTGGCAGGATGCATTGACTGAGGAATTGGGACGTGCCTGGGGCGTAGACGTGAAATTTCAGGCTTATCAATGGCCGAATTCTCCCATAGATCGGGTCCGCCACATTTGGGAAATTAGCCACGCTCGCTTTTTAACATTGGTGCCGACGCATTGCCTTACGATGACGAATGCAACGGAGATCGACTGTGTGTTTCCCAATCGAGTGGCTGCGGACCTGTTTGAGAAATGGGGCGGGGAGGCGCAGTTGCGTAAATTTTGGCCCGATATGCCTGCATGGTCTCACAAGGTTAGCGCACCATCCCCTGCATTGCGGGATCCCGTGGTACCTGTGACCGCACCGACAACTGCCGGGAGGGGCCCGTCGCCACGAATTGGACGAGGGGTTCCTCCGACAACACCCGTATCCTTACACAATCTGAGCGAGTCGGGTGAAGTGACGGTAATGGGCAAGGTGTTCGGGGTCGATAATCGATTGGCGCGAGACGGGAGCGTTCACTGGACTTGGTCCATCACCGACAACGAGGGGGCCATTCGGGTAAAATTTTCGGAGCGACGGGGGACCCAACAGGTTTTCGAACCGTTCACTGAAGGCTCTTGGATAAAGGTACGGGGCGTTCTGGAAGTGGACAAGTTTAGTGAGGAGCGAGTGATTCGCATCAAAGATGCTGGAATTGTTTCCGCCCCTTCAGCGGTGCACAGCAATACCAATCGGATAGAGTTGCACGCCCATTCAAAAATGAGCACCATGGATGCTTTGATGACCCCAGGAGACTTGTTTCGCTTGGCCAAGGAAGCCGGCCATACTGCAGTGGCCATTGTCGACCACGGGGGGGTGCAAACCTATCCGGAACTGGAACAGTTGTCCAAAAAAACCGGGGTCCATGCTATTTATGGCATTGAGGTCAATATGGTGGATGATGCGGTGCCTTCTCTTACCGGCCCGCAATTGGTAACGCCTTGGCCAGACACCCCAGTTGTCGTGGTAGACGTAGAAACCACAGGTTTATCTCCTCGGGTTCACGACATTATCGAGATCGGGGCGGTGAAAATTGTTGGGCGGCGGATCACCGATCGCTTTCACCGCATGGTGCGTCCTGAACGCCCCATTTCGCAAACCACCATGAAAATTACCGGAATTATGCCTGGCGATGTAGCTAATGCGCCATCAGCTGCCGAAGTTGTGGAGGAGTTTTTGGAATTTTCCCAGGGATGTGTTTTGGCCGCACACAATGCACGCTTTGATTATGGTTTCATCTCCTCGGCCATTCGCCGACACTTGGGCCGCGAGATTAATTTCCCCTTGCTGGATTCGCTAAACTTGGCACGCACTAGAATCCCTGGATTGAAATCCTATGGATTAAGCGGATTGACCCAGCATTTTAGAGTGCCCTTAACCCAACATCACCGGGCTTTGGATGATGCTGAAGCTACTGCGGAAGTATTGATCAAACTGTTGACCGACCCCGAGGGAAATTGGATCGGGGAAACCGAATTGCGCTGCCTGAAACCCCTGTCTTTTAACGTCGGACGTCCGCAACCGGTGGTCGTGTTGGTAAAATCCCACGCAGGAATTGAACCACTCTATCGGCTGGTGTCGGAATCACATTTGGATACCTTCTATCGTGTACCCAGGGTTCGCAGATCCGCCTTAGAACAAGGACGAGATTACTGGTTCTTGGGTTCCCCGATTCATGGCGGGGAGATATCCGAGTCACTTTTGCGGGGTGACGGACAATCCCAGGTAGAACAACTCATCGGGTTTTACGACTACTGGGAGGTAACTCCTCCCGACGGGTTAGTGAAATTGTGCCGAGACGAATTTTTAGCATCACAAGATGAGGTCCACATATTTCTTCAAGAGTTGATCGCTATGGGGCGCGTCCGGAATAAGCCGGTGCCAGCGGTTTCTGATGCCCACTACTTGCGGCCAGAGGATAAGGTGTTCCGAGATATTTTGGCGGCGACCGCCAAAGGCGAGTTGCATGACGCATCGGATGCACTGCACTTAAGAACCGGAGACGAAATGCGGGAGGCCTTTCAGTGGCTCTCATCCGAAGACCGGGATTACGTGGTGGATCACTCGCCCACGCGGCTTTTCCAAGGGATCGACGCTGTCAAACCGGTGCCGGATGGCCTATTTGCTCCCACTTTAGATGAGGCCCTGACCGTGATTCAGACCGTCCCACGACAACAGGCCGAGGCAATGTACGGCACACCGCTGCCGACGATAGTGGCGGAACGCTTGGAGAAAGAAATTCGATCGATAACCGATAACGAATTTTCAAGCATTTACTACATTGCTTATAGGTTGGTAAAGAAGTCCTTGGACGACGGATATTTAGTGGGTTCTCGTGGATCGGTCGGCTCTTCCCTAGTAGCCACCTTGCTGAAGATTACCGAGGTTAATCCACTGCCACCGCATTACCGTTGTCCGGCGTGTCAGTACTCAGAATTTGTGGATAACGGCGCATATCATTCGGGATTCGATTTACCTGCCAAAGCTTGTCCCCGTTGTGGACAAGCTCTGTTGGGTGATGGACAAGACATTCCGTTTGAAACCTTTCTAGGATTTGAAGGCGACAAGGTACCGGATATCGATCTTAACTTTTCTGGGGAATACCAGCCGACCATTCATCGCTATACCGAAGAACTGTTTGGCCAAGGACATGTGTTTCGGGCTGGAACCATCGCCACCGTGGCGCAAAAGACAGCGTATGGGCTGGTGCGGGCATGGGCACGCGATTCCGGACGGGAGCTGTCGATGGCCGAAATTGATTGGTTGGCCAGTGGCATCACGGGCGTAAAACGTACTACGGGGCAACATCCTGGAGGTTTGATGGTGGTGCCTCGCGATGAATCCATTTACCGATTTTGTCCCGTTCAGCATCCCGCTGACGACCACGCATCAGATGTGGTAACCACACATTTTGATTACCATGCCATCGAAGGCCGTTTATTGAAACTAGACCTTTTAGGTCATGACGATCCAACGGCGATTCGCATGTTGGAAGAACTAACCGGAGTTTCAGGTCGGGATATTCCCTTTCAAGATTCCGAAACCATGGCGCTGTTTCGTGACACGTCTTCCATCGAAGTTTCCCCGGATGCCATCAATTCTGCGGTAGGAAGCCTGGGGATTCCCGAGTTTGGAACACAATTTGTCCGTCGGATGTTAATTGAAACTCGACCCGCGACTTTTGCCGAATTGATTCGGATTTCAGGACTATCACATGGCACTGAAGTCTGGACTAATAACGCTCAAGAGCTTATTCGGCAAAAACTGGCTACGCTTTCTGATGTGATTGCGACCCGCGATGATATTATGATTTATTTGCTGAGCCAGGGGTTGGCTCCCAAAGTGGCGTTCGGGATTTCAGAGTCAGTGCGTAAAGGCAAAGGGCTGAAACCGGACCAGGAAGAGGTCATGCGTCAGCATCAAGTTCCTGACTGGTATATTGGATCGTGCCGCAAAATCTCGTATCTGTTTCCTAAGGCGCATGCTGCTGCCTATGTCATGATGGGCTGGCGTATCGCTTGGTTTAAGGTTCATCACCCATTGGCGTTTTATGCAACATACTTTTCACGGCATATGGATGATTTTGACCCGCAAGTAGCTGTGCTCGGCGTCAAACGGATCAACCAGACGATTTCTGATATCGAGGCCAAGGGTAATGACGCGACGGCGAAGGAGAAAGGACAAATTTCCGTATTGGAACTGGTGCGGGAGATGCTGGCTAGGGGTTATCGTTTTTATCCGGTGGATTTGATGGCTTCCCCGGCAGACAGGTTTGCGGTGCGCGACGACGGTTTGCTTATTCCTTTTGCGGCTTTGCCGGGTTTGGGACTGTCAGCGGCGGAAAATATTACTCATGCACGGCAAGAAGCGCCGTTTCTTTCAGTCGATGACCTGCGACGACGAGCGCGTCTGACCAAGAGTGTGATTGATCTGTTGCGAAGCCAGGGGGCGTTGGACGGATTGGGAGAAACTAGCCAACTTGCCTTTTTTTAACGAGGCTTTGGGGGCAAGCTGCTGACATCCACAAATTGCTATAATATTTGGTGATGGCGTAGATTGGGGTTGCTATTATCAATTCGGTTGCGAATCACCATCTGGGTTCAGGATGGCCTCGGACACTTTGGATTTTGTGTGCCGCTATCTTTATCATTCAGACCGGATACGGACTGATTCTTCCCTTGTTGCCACTATATGCTGAGCATCGTGGGTTTAGTTTGCCTTGGATTGGGGCCATGGCAGCGCTTTATGCGGCCTCGTCCTTCGTGTCCCAATGGGTATTCGGACGTCAGTCCGATGTTTTAGGCCGGCGAACCTTGCTGCTGTTTGGCTCATTGGCTACCGCGGTGGCAACGGGACTCTTTGTGCTCAAGGTGCCTGCAGTGGCTTATCTAGCGTTTCGCGCACTGCAAGGGATTGGCGCCGGCGCTTTCATCCCAGCCGCGAATGCGTTGATTGGCGACTTGGTTCCTGACGAGAGGCGGGGTTCCGCATTTGGGCTGTTATCCTCGGCCTCGATGGGAGGCTTTGCCCTCGGCCCATTTATCGGCGGTTTCATGGGAAACTTCTTTGGGTTGCGGGCTCCGTTTGGACTGGGAGCGATATTGGCTTTGTTGGCCACTGGGGCGGTTTTTCAAGGGATGCCGCCAATGCGTCAGCGACGTCGTGCGAGGACCGAAACCAATCGCTCAACAGGACCTTTGGGGCGGAAACTGTGGACCCTGTATCTGATAAATTTTGGCTGGACCGGCTTGGTAGGCATGTACGACACGGTGTGGAGCCTTTATATGAAATCACTTGGTGCTTCCAACTTAGTTATCGGCCTGTCGTTCACACTGTTTGCCATTCCGTTGCTATTGTCGAATTTTTTAGGAGGAGCTTTGGCCAATCGCCCTGGGTGGCGCCGAAAATTGATTATTTGGGGAAGTTTTTTAAACGCCATTACGGTTATTTTGTATATTGTGTCCCAAAATGCTTGGCTTTCCATTGGTATTTCAGTATTGGAAGCTGTTGCCATGAGCTTTATTGGTCCGGCTCTGCAAGCGTTGTTGCTTAGTCAGACGCCGGAAGCCCGCAGGGGAACGGTTCAAGGCCAATTTCAGGCGGTGGGTACCTTAGGCGCATTAGTGATGGCCACCTCCAGCGGGATATTGATGACTTATAACATTAAGACACCGTTTTGGGCTGGTGCCACGTTGCTTGTAGCTACTGCTGCAGTTTTCGCATGGGGGCAAAGGGCCCATTTTGGCAACAGCGCCTAGCGGCTCGTCGGGTTTAGGTTGTCGTGCCCTATCCATTGTGGTAGAATATCCACGTAAAGTTATTGGGTAACCAAAAGGAATAACGCAGTGGCGTTTGTTTTGGCGACTCAGAGTGGGGAGCACGGGCCCACTCTTTTCGCTTGACAGGGGCAAAGAGTCCGTTAGGGGGGATTGTTCGGTGAATGAGGATCTTATGGCCGCACTCACTGATTTAGAACGCGAGAAAGGGATTGACAAAGAAGTTCTCTTCCAAGCTATTGAGTCGGCACTAATCTCCGCTTACCGCCGAAACTTCGGGTCGGTTCAGAACGTGAGAGTTCGGCTTGACAGAGAATTCGGGGCCACCCAAGTCTGGGCGCAAAAGACGGTGGTGAAAGAAGTCCAAGATCATCGTCTGGAAGTTAGCCTGGATGAAGCATTGTCTATTCGTCCGGGATCCTTGGAAGGCGACATCATCGAATTTGAGGTCACCCCTAAAAACTTTGGACGGATTGCCGCCCAAACTGCCAAGCAGGTGATTGTCCAGCGGATTCGCGAGGCCGAACGCGGAATGATTTATGAAGAATTTGTCAATCGCGAAGGAGACATTGTCACCGGATTGGTGCATCGTACGGAACGCAATTTGGTCTATATTGACTTGGGGCGCACCGAAGCAATCATGATGCCTAGCGAACAAGTGCCAGGGGAAATGTTGCGTTCCAATGAACGCATCAAACTTTATGTGGTGGAAGTGAAGAAGACCAGCAAGGGACCCCAGGTGTATGTCTCACGAAGCCATCCGGGCCTGATTCGCCGCTTGTTTGAATTGGAAGTGCCTGAGATTCATGAAGGAACCGTAGAGATTAAAGGCATTGCCCGGGAAGCTGGGGCGCGGACCAAAATCGCCGTGTGGGCGGAAGATCCCAATGTAGATCCGGTAGGTTCCTGTGTTGGCAATCGGGGAACTCGGGTGCAAGCCATTGTTTCCGAGTTGCGCGGTGAAAAACTGGACATCATCCGCTGGGATCCCGATCCTGCGGTATTGGTGGCCAACGCACTTTCACCGGCGCACGTCACCAATGTTGCGGTAGACCCGACAACCCGCGCGGCTCGTGTGACGGTTCCAGACAATCAGCTTTCTCTGGGGATCGGTAAAGAGGGACAAAATGCGCGTCTCGCCGCAAAATTGACGGGATGGAAAGTGGATTTGCGGTCTGAATCGCAAGTTGGGCATGGCGACTGGTGGTGAGCGCAATGAAAGTCAAAAAAGTTCCGATGCGCACCTGTGTGGGATGCAATCTGTCGCAGCCCAAAAAATCTCTGATCAGAGTGGTGCGTACTCCGGAAGGAACCTTGTTGGTGGATCGGAAAGGGAAGGTATCGGGACGGGGCGCATATGTCTGCCCCAAGAACGACTGTATCCAAACGGCAATCAAGACGCGGCGGTTGGAACGAGCTCTGGAACACGCGTTAGATGTGGACATTGTCGCGGCTTTGATGGAAATCGCGACCGAGGAGAGTCATGAGTGACTGGACAAATTGGATAGGGCTGGCCCGTCGGGCCGGGGCAATGGCACCGGGTCATAGCCAAGTAGAACAAGCTCTGCTGGGCGGTACCGCGAAGTTAATCGTCATTGCCGAAGATGCAGGACCGTCTGTGGACCGCAAGTACCACCTGTGGGCCCAGGATTTGGGAGTGCCACTGGTTCGAGCGGGTACCAAAGAAACGCTTGGCCGAGCAATGGGCTTGGGCCCCCATGCGGTACTTGCGATTTTAGACAAGAACATCAGTCAACGAATGTTGGCATCGGGAGAATTTCCAGGGGGGAGTCAACATGGCAGAAAAGGACAAGGTAAGGGTTTACGAGCTGGCAAAGGAACTCAAACTAGACAGTCGCCGACTCATCGATCTGCTTCATCGGCTCAAAGTGGAAAACATCAAGAATCACATGAGCACGGTGGAGCCGGAAGCGGTACAAACGGTAAGAAACATTATGGAGGGAAAGTTGCCCCCGGAACCCAAAGTGGTGGCCGAGGTAAAACCAACCGTTCCGCGGGTCACTTCTCCGGCTCCGCCGCGGCACGCGGAGGAGAGAAGGGCCAGTCCCCAGGCGACCGAGGTGCCAGGCAATCGTCCGAGCCCCTCAGCCAGGCCGACGCGGCCCCCGTACAATCCCAATCCCGGCAACAGGTCGGCAGCATCAGCGGGAAATCGGCCTGCGCCCGCTCCCCAAAGTCCACGACCGAGCTCGGCAGCAGGCGGACCTACGGCACGCAGCGAACGACCCCCGTATCAGGGAGATCGGAGCAATCGGCCGGAACACGCACCATATCCCAACAACAACCGCAGCGCCGTGGCGGGAAGCAGGCCCCACAGCCCCACAACCGGAAGTCGCCCTCCGCGGCCGACGTATCCCAACCATCGCAACGAGGGATCGGCAGGGTCGCGGCCCGATCGTCCGCCGTATCAAGGAAACCGGACCCCCGGCACAAGTAGCGGGAATTACGGGGCTTCCCGTCCACGGCCCAATCCGACCGGACCATCTAGAGCTGGATTTTCAGGCGGCCAGACCCGCCCGCGACCAACTGCCGGTCGCGGTCCGGCAGTACCGCCGCCTGCTGCATCCAGTCGCCCCAGCAAGGATACCGGGCGGCGAAATACCGGCCATAGCGGCAAAGAACGTCGACCCGGTGGTCCGACGAGCACGGACCGTCGCTATAAATCATGGGATGAGGAGCATTTTGGCTCTCAACGCAAGTCCAAAGGACGCAAGGGGGGTCAACGCCAGGAAACCTACATGCGTCCGGTTACCCGCCATGTAGTCATTAGTGGTCCGGTGTTGGTGAAGGATCTGGCTGATCAGTTGGGTGCCAAAGCCACGGAACTGATAAAGCACTTGATTGGGCTTGGGGTTATGGCGACGTTAAATCATGAGCTCGACAAAGAAACAGCAGTTATCGTTGCCACCGAAATGGGTGCGACGGTCGAAGAGCGGGCTACAGTGGAAGAACGCGAAGAACAGTTGATTCAAGGAAGCGAAGACACTCCCGAGTCTCTTCAAGAGCGACCGCCGGTAGTCACCGTGATGGGACACGTGGACCATGGGAAAACATCATTGTTGGACCGCATTCGGTCAACACGGGTCACGCAATCGGAAGCGGGCGGTATTACTCAGCATATTGGTGCTTCGGTTATAGATTGGAACAATCGGCGAGTAGTGTTTTTAGACACTCCGGGCCACGAAGCTTTCACGGCAATGCGAGCACGGGGCGCGCAAGTTACGGACGTGGCAGTGCTGGTGGTAGCAGCTAATGACGGAGTTATGCCGCAAACCGTAGAGGCGATTAACCACGCTAAGGCAGCGGGAGTGCCCGTCGTGGTGGCGATTAACAAAATTGATTTGTCCGACGCCAATCCTGAGCGGGTAAGGACGGAACTGACGGAATATGGACTGGTATCGGAGGAGTGGGGCGGCGATACCATGATGATCCCGGTGTCGGCACGAACTGGCGAGGGAATCGACCGATTATTGGAAGCTATCACCCTGCAAGCAGATGTGTTGGAGCTAAAGGCCAATCCCGACCGGATGGCCCAAGGCACGATTATTGAGGCGCAGCTGGATAAGGGTCGCGGCCCAGTGGCTACGGTGCTTGTTGCCAAGGGCACATTGCGAGTGGGAGATGTCTTTATGGCCGGCTCAGTGACCGGACGCGTTCGCGCATTGATCAATGATCGCGGGCAACGTGTCAGAGAAGCGCGTCCTTCGATGCCGGTTGAGGTTTTGGGATTTAACCAAGTACCGGATGCCGGTGACGATTTTGTTATTTTCGAGGATGAGCGGCACGCCAGAATGATTGCCGATGCACGGCAGGAACGAACTCGCCAAAGTTCGGAGATCGGACAACGTGGTGTTTCATTGGATGAGTTTTATCAGCGTCTCAAAGACGAGTCGATCCGCGATCTCAATTTGGTTATTAAGGCAGACGTGCACGGGTCGGCCGAAGCTTTGGCACAATCACTGCAGAAATTGTCCAATGAAGAAGTGCGGGTTCGGGTGCTGCATACCGGTGTCGGCAGTGTGACTGAATCGGATGTTATGTTGGCCCAAGCATCTGGGGCTATCATTGTAGGATTTGGGGTGAGCACGGAATCCAAAGCCCGGCAACTGGCAGAAAAGGAACAAGTAGACATTCGGCAGTATCGTGTAATTTATGAAGTTATCGATGATGTGCAAAATGCTCTGACCGGGATGCTGGCTCCCAAATACCAAGAGATGGTGCTGGGAAGGGCAGAGGTTCGCGAGGTGTTCCGGGTACCTAAGGTGGGTGCAGTGGCCGGATGTTATGTGCTCGAAGGCAAAGTGGCTCGCACTGGAAAGGTGCGCATCATTCGCGACGGCGCCATAATTCACGACGGCAGCATTGGTTCCTTGAGACGGTTTAAAGACGACGTACGTGAAGTGATGACCGGATACGAGTGCGGTATTGGCGTTGATAAGTTTAACGATGTTAAAGTTGGGGATATTCTTGAAGTGTATACCCAAGAAGTTGTTAAAGCTAGCTAGGGGGGTGCACTCATGAATCAGGCGCGCGCCGATCGGGTGGCTCAAATGATGAAACAAGAATTAGGGGCCATGATTCAAACCGAGGTGAAGGACCCTCGGGTTGGCTTCGTTAGCATTACTCATGTCGATGTAAGTCGAGATTTAAGTGTTGCCCGAGTGTTTGTCAGTATTATGGGGAATCCTGAACAAATTCAGGATTCCCTCAAAGGACTAAAGAGCGCGTCCTCATTTCTTCGGGGAGAGGTCGCACGCCGATTAGGTCTAAGGCATGCACCACAATTGGATTTCAAGCAAGATGCCTCGATTGTCGAAAGCCTTCATATTCAGGAACTAATGAAAACCTTGCCTGTTCGCCATGAGTAAAGGGAGGTTGGGGAGCTCACTTGCTACCCCCACAGGGCTTTTGAACCTGATGAAACCTCGGGGAATCACCTCACATGATGCGGTAGCAAGACTACGCAAACTTACTCATATTCGAGAAATGGGGCATGCGGGCACCTTAGACCCCGATGCTTCGGGGGTGTTGCCTATAGCAGTCGGGTCCTATACCAAGCTCATAAACTGGCTGGAACTTACGCCAAAGATTTACCGAGGTTGGATGGAATTGGGGGTTAGTACATCGTCTGGAGATGCCTCGGGCGAGGTGGTAGCGCGCTCAGGCCCGCCATGGCCGACCCGGTTAAATGTCACGGCGAGTGCCGCCTGGTTGGTGGGAGATGGTCTGCAAATTCCCCCGCGGGTGTCGGCGTTGAAACGCAACGGAGCGCGCTTATACCAGTTAGCGCGTCAGGGGCAAGCGGTATGGCCGTCACCTCGTCCGATTTCTGTGGGAAGCATCGCAGTGCTCGAAGGCGGCGGTCAACGGTGGTATTTTGAAGCCAGTGTTGGAGCTGGAACCTATATTCGTTCGCTGGTGCGTGATTGGGGTTTGCTTTTAGGCCATAGTGCCCATCTTGAGGAGTTGGAGCGTACCGGTGTCGGATCGTTTGCTGTAACTACCGCCTGGGATTTGCAACAATTGGAACAAATGGGAGATCAATGGATATCCGCTCTGGAGTCATTTGAGTCGCACTTGTCTATTGCGGTTCATAACCTGGATCCTGGCGTGATACCCATGATTGCCCATGGGCGCCAAGACGTTTTGCCACATATCATGGGAAATGCGGAGGGAACGATTGCCTTGGTGGGTAACCGTGATATTATTGCCATAGTGACGGGACCGCCTTGGCGGTTTCGGAAGGTGTTGTTAAAGGATGGGGCATATGGAGCAAATTGACCAGGATCATCGGCCGTCTCGGCCAACAGTGGTGACCATCGGGAATTTCGATGGTGTTCATATCGGACACCAGGCCTTGTTGCGTCGGGCGCAAGCTGAAGCACGCGCGCACAATCTGGACATGGTGGTGATGACCTTTGATCCGCACCCTCTGACGGTATTGAGGCCCAATATGCCGTTGTCGCTCATCACACCAACCGATTTGAAATTGCATTACTTGGCTGAGGCCGGTGTGCCATGGGTACAAATTTTGCCGTTTACCGAGGAATTAGCGATGGTTCCTCCCTTCGCTTTTTTGCAATTGTATTTGGTAGAACGGCTCAAGGTGCAGTCAGTCGTTATTGGTTACAATTTTACTTTCGGCTCGGGGGGCACGGGCAACGCGGAGACGATCAAGAGTTGGGGCCAAGCGCGAAATGTTTTCGTCCACGTCATAGACCCGATTCAGGACCAAGAGCCAGCGCGCAAGGTGGTTTCCAGCACACGCATCCGGCAACTCATTAAAGAAGGTCAGGTGACTGAGGCCAAAGAGGATTTAGGTCATCCATTTGCGGTGCAGGCATCGGTGGTTGCTGGCGACGCTCGCGGTCGCCAGATGGGCATTCCTACGGCGAACATTCTTCCTCCCAGTAATCAAATCATGCCCCCATTTGGAGTATACGCAGGTTTTTTGAACTATCGCGGAATCTCCGCAGAGGCCGTTGCCAATTGGGGCGTCCGTCCCACCTTTGCCGGGTCCGACCCAGTATTAGAGGTGCATATTCTTGATGGAAAGTCGTGGTCTTTTGAGCAATCGGTGCGTTTCGACTTTATTGAGCACCTGCGTCCCGAGAAAAAATTTGCCTCGCCGGGGGAATTGGTTCAGCAAATCGAAAAGGATGTAGAGCGCGCCCGAACCCTATTGCGCAAGGCGAGGCAACGCTAACAACTTGTTCCGGTATAGGGCGTATGATACAATTAAGTGTCTTTGATTGGAGGCAACCTGATGGAAACCGAACTGTGGCGTGATATGGTCGGTAAGATTTCTACTATTTGTGTCACAGGACAGTTCAAGCGCCTGCAACACCAGTTAGAGGATCTTTATCGACGTGCAGGTGTGCCACAACCGGCGGTACAGGCTTATCAAGACGCACTACTATCGTTGTTGGCGGAAGAGGAAGAGTTTCATGTGGCTTCACCTGCCAACTAACGAGGACAACGAAAGGAGGCTAAGCCATGGCTCTCGCAAATGAGCAAAAGCAGACCATCATTGCGGCTCATCGGCTGCATGAATCGGATACAGGCTCTCCGGAAGTCCAAATTGCCTTGTTAAGCCGACGGATAAGCGAACTGACCGAACATCTTAAAATTCACAAAAAAGATCATCATTCGCGACGAGGATTGTTACAAATGGTGGGACAACGCAGAAGACTGTTGAATTATTTGAAAAAGAAGGATAGCGAACGGTATCGAGCGATTGTCCAAGAACTCGGATTGCGTCGGTAGAGCGGGGTATTGACCCGCTCTTTTGCCAATTTTGAGGACTAGGGTTTTTTGAAGCGGGATCTGGTAGCACTTGCACTTAGGAGGATACTTATGGAGTCTTTTACTACCGAAATGGTGGTAGGCGGGCGCGGCATGTCTTTGGAAACCGGCCGAATGGCCCGGCAGGCCAATGGCGCTGTGCTAGTACGGTATGGCGATACCGTGGTCTTGGTGACAGCAGTGGCGTCGCGCGAACCGCGAGCCGGAATAGATTTTTTCCCGCTCACCGTGGATTTTGAAGAACGCCTTTATGCCGTCGGGAAAATTCCGGGCGGTTACATAAAGCGTGAGGGTCGGCCCAGTGAACAGGCGATTTTAGCGGCTCGTTTGACCGATCGGCCCATTCGACCATTGTTTCCCTCGGGTTTTCGGAATGACGTACATATTGTGGCTAGCATTCTTTCTGTTGACCATGACCACTCTCCCGAAATTTGTGGCATGATCGGCGCTTCGGCAGCGCTCACGATTTCCGATATTCCTTTCGAAGGACCGATTGGCGCAGTGGAAGTAGGGTTGGTGAACGGCGAGTTTGTCGCCAACCCGACGTCGGAGCAGTCGCAAGTGAGCGCCCTAAAACTGATGATAGCGGGAACCCAAGATGCTATTTTGATGATAGAGGCAGGAGCCAACATTATCTCCGAACAGCAAATGCTGGATGCGATTTTGTTTGGCCATGAAGAAATTCGTCGCGTTATTGCAGGGATAGCCGAGTTTCAAGCCAAGGCTGGGAAACCCAAGAGTGAATACCCCCTGTTTGTCGCGGATCCCGCCCTCGTCGCGTTAGTGGAAGGCAAAGCCGAAGCTCGTTTGATGGAGGCAGTGCGTACGGTCGACAAACTAGAGCGCGAAGCGCAAATTGCGGCGGTAAACCAGGATGTTACCGGAGAGTTAATCGAAGAATATCCGGACCAGGGCTCGATGATTGCCAGCCTGTTGAAAAATGTGCTGAAAAAAGTCGTGCGTCGTGCGATTATTCAGGAAGGTATACGGCCTGATGGCCGTGGATTAACCGAAATTCGGCCGCTTCATATTGAGGTGGGCGTCTTGCCAAGGGTTCATGGCACGGGCTTATTCACGCGCGGACAGACCCAAGCGTTAACCGCAATGACGCTTGGACCTTTGTCGGATCAGCAGATGATAGATGGCATTGGGGAAACCGAATCCAAGCGCTACATGCATCACTATAATTTTCCTCCGTTTGCCACAGGAGAAGCTGGACCTATGCGCGGGCCGAATCGGCGTGCTATTGGTCATGGTGCATTGGCAGGACGAGCCTTGGAGCCCGTGATTCCTCAGGAATCAGAGTTTCCTTATGCGCTACGCCTAGTGTCGGATATTTTGGAGTCTAATGGATCCTCCTCGATGGCATCGGTGTGTGGCAGTACCTTGGCGTTGATGGACGGCGGAGTGCCGATAAAGGCGCCCGTGGCAGGCATCGCTATGGGATTGGTGAAGGACGAGGCGGGTGTTGCCATTTTGACGGATATCCAAGGTTTGGAGGATGCGTTGGGCGACATGGACTTCAAAGTGGCCGGAACCAAAGACGGCATTACTGCGATTCAAATGGACATTAAGATTCATGGTCTGGATCGTGAAATCTTAGCCAAAGCCTTGGAACAGGCTCGCCAAGCCAGACTTTTCATCTTAACTGAGATGTTGGCTGTATTGCCCGGCCCTCGCGAGCATTTGTCGACTCATGCACCGCGTATCATCACTATCACTATTGATCCAGAAAAAATCCGTGAGGTGATAGGGCCAGGCGGCAAAACCATCAACAGAATTATCGACGCCACTAGGGTTGGAGACAAAAAGGTCGACATTGACATTCAAGATGATGGTACCATCTACATCGCGGCAATCAATCAAGAGGTAGCGCAAAAGGCGGTACAAATGATCGAAGATTTGGTGCGTACTGTAGAAGTAGGCCAGATCTACGAGGGAAGAGTGACCCGTTTAATGAATTTTGGAGCATTTGTCGAAGTGTTGCCTGGCAAAGAAGGCTTAGTGCACATTTCCCAATTGGCTCATCAGCGAATTAACAAGGTGGAGGACGCGGTCAAAGTCGGCGATGTCATTAAGGTCAAAGTCGTCGAAATCGATCACGCGGGACGTGTCAATTTGTCGCATAAAGAGGTAGTTCCTGTACCTGAAGGCATGGTTGTCGGCACCAAAGGCAATGATGTGCACCATTCGCCACCAAATCAGACACGACCGGGTGGCCCCCGACGCCCGTACCGTGACAACAACGGACCACGGCGAGATACCCGGTGATTCGTATTGGGGCTCAAGTTTCGGTAGCCGGAGGAATGCAACTGACACTGACAGAAGCAAAGCAGACGGGTCTCGAATGCCTGCAAATATTTAGTCGCAGTCCGGTGGGGGGCCAAAGTCGTGGCCTGCCGCAGTCGAAACAGATGGCAGAGTGGTTGGCCGGAGCACATATCCGGCCGCTTTTTGTTCATGCACCATATTTTGTCAATCCGGCAGCCACCGATGACGCGATGCATGCCAAAGCCTGCCAGGTGTTGGGGGATGAAATGAGGCGGGTGCGACATTTAGCGGGTGACTTTTTAGTAGTGCATCCGGGCCATCAACAAACTGGATCCGGCCCCGAAGAGGCGTTGGATGCATTTGCTGATACCGTAGTATCTCTGTTGTCCACTCGGGGCCGGGTGCTTATCGAAAATACGGCGGGGCAAGGCAAGGAAGTCGGTTCCGGCTTCGAAGATTTGGCACGAGTGTTCAATGCTGTGGGCAAGACGTCACGGGTCGGGCTTATGTTGGATACCGCCCATGCCATGGCGTGGGGCTACCCACTGACCACTGCTGACGATTGGAATCGTCTTTGTGGCCTAATTGGTGAGTATATCGGATTAGCTCGGGTCAAAGGAGTTCATTTGAATGACTCTATGTTTGCTGTTGGTTCTCGTCGTGACCAGCATGCGGCATTGTTAACAGGGTATTTAGGTTCAGAGGCGTTACAGGGTATCATTGCCACAGCGGATTTACACAGTTGGCCGTTGATTCTTGAGACACCGGGAAAGAATGCGGCGGCTCGCGCGGCGGATTTGGAAATTTTACGTAGGACTATGAGAATGTGAACCGTTCCCTAAAATGTTATCTGATAACTCAGGTTGGACGCGGCCAGGGGGAGTAAAAGGCAAAAATGCGGCGGTTTGGGCACGTTATAGACCACGTTAGCCCGTATAACCCTAGCGATTTTAAGGTCCATTCCCTGTCATCTGAGTTAACCGATCATGTATGAAATGTTATGCACGCTTATCCATTGATCCGGGACTAAAGAAATCAGGGAATCTATGCCGGAACAGTTATTTCCTTAGGAACTCGTGCCGGCTTGGGACTGGTCCGCCAATAGAAAATTTCGGTTGAGCCCAGGTCATGAGGGAAGTCGTCATGATAATCAATTGCAATACTGTACACCATACGCACCAACTCTCCCAGTACAGCTCGTGTCCTATCGCCCAACCCGTCCCCGCCATACCCCCTAGTATCCATAGGATCTTGCCCGGGAATTTGGACATCCCATACGAACCAAGACACCATAGACTGCCCCAGAAACCCAGCGGTATTCCCAGCAAGGTACTGCCGGGGGAATTAATAGTGAAATTACAGTTGATCCAGGAGACGTCCGTGGCCCCAGGGCATACCACGCCGAAACTCAGCCAGTGGGCTGCGGCCAAATATCCTCCAATCAGCACCCCTGCCGTCAAAAGAAAAGTTCGAATCAGCGGCATTTTTGGTTCCTCCTGTCTATGGTTTTAATAACGCGTAGATCCAAGGACTTGCTTGCTGTAACGTCAGGGCTCCTCGGTAATGGGCCACGAGCACACCCTGAGAGTTAAAAACGTACCATTGAGGAACGATCGAGGTTGCCTCGGCGACCGTTTGGTGGGGCGCAACAACGTAGAAATTTAAAGCGGTTTGTGAGAGGTGTAACTGCCGAATGTATTGTCGCATTATCGAGAGAACTTTGCCTTCGGGAAGAGTCTTGGTTTTTTGTCCATCCGCACCGTGAAAAGGCGGATATTCCGGACCCGGGGAAGCTATTCCGCCCATATAGGATACGTCGACCACGTCGATGGCCACAGACGGATAAGCTTGTGCAATATGCGGGAGTACCCAGCGGTCCTCATAACCACAAAAACGGCACCATGGAGCCATGGTTAAGATTACTGAGCCCTGGCTTCCTTTTTGCAAAACCACCCGCTCTCCTCTAACATTCAGCAGCATAGACTTTAGGGAGGGGGGATAGCGGGGGGGATTAGGGGGTTGGGAAGAGGTTAGCTGAACTGTTCCCGCGGTACGGCTAACGCTATATGCTCCAAAGGCTGCGCTCAGCAAAAATACCAAGAAGAAAGACGAAACCCCCCAGACTTTGGGAATTCTGTCCAAAGTTCTTAGTACGGGCGTCATTTTTCTGTCCTGAATTCTTCATGTCTCAGGGCCATGGAAAACATGTCTGAGTACACCACTCTATTTCGTCGGAGCTTCGCTTGGTACTTAAACAGGGTGTCGACTGTTATGGAGGATGCGGAGTCTTTTTGAGCCAAATCTGCACTGACACTCATCCACAGGTAATCCCTGTCCTTTTCCACCACGTTATCGGAGGCCAGAAAGGCCAAACGGATGGAGTGAGCCTGGCTTAGGGCTTCATTCGCAGGGAGATCAGGACAAATCAAAAGAAACTCATCGCCGCCGTAGCGAACCAGAGAATCGGGAGGTCGTTTAAGACTGTTCACCAGGGTAACAAATTTCTGTAATAATGCATCGCCAACTAAACGACCGTACCGATCATTAATATTTTTGAAAAAGTCCAGGTCGATTAACAAGAGAACAATGTTCCCTTGCGGTCTTTTTAGTAATTGTTCCAGTTGAAAAACGCCATATTCTCGACCATAAACGCCGATCAAGTTATCGCGGAGGCCCATTAACCGATCTTGATCAAAGACTGATTTCCATAATCCCAGAGCCAACCCCAAAATGAAAATGTAGATCCCTAGCATTACGTAGTTGGGGCCCATCAACCAGGCATATGTGCTCGAATAAATTGCCGCCACCGTCACGGCAGGAGGCAAAGGCAAACGCATCATTGCCATCAAAATTCCGACAAAAATTAAGGGAAGAAAGGGGCTTTCCTGACCACCGATAGTAAAGGTCCAGCCAAAAATCAATAGCAAGTCGATCAGGGTGGCGATGTAAGGAGCCGGTGAAAATTTTTTCCATAAACCATAATACACGTCGATCAAGTCAAGCCCGCCCAAAATCCATCCGGCAATGAGTACCAGCCATGAGATTCTTTCCATTGTCTGGGGAGGATGGGTGGAAATAACCCAAATGAGGGTACTGGTAGCTACGATGACCATACGCAAGGGTGACAGGATTTGTTCCGCCCTGAGTTGCAGGTGCCATAACCATAACGATTCACCCCATGTCGACCAAGGAGAATGATGTCTGATCGTCTCTTGGCGGTCTGCAGGGATCTTTTGAGGAGTCAAGGTCGGCGATATGGCGGGAAAAGGATTGACGTGAGCCAAGGTTCCGGTATTCCAATAGCTGGCGGAAGCAGCCTGTCCCCAAGCATATCCATGTAACGCATGAAAAGGGCGGACAGATAATTTTTCTAGCCAGGCCCGATCTTCGATTCCTTCTACCACGACTACTGCCCCTACCGTATTGGCAGATTCTATCCAGTTGTCAAAGTGTTCAGGTTTTCCCGCCATACACTCCTTAAATAGTGTTTGATCCAACTTGACATATTGCGGTCGCAGCCAGGCGAACCGGGCGGCGGTAGTCGCTTTGACCCCGGCATCATCCAGCGCCAACGGGACACCTTGATCTTGCCAGTGGACGGCGCCGCGTGTGGCTTTGGCCAAATTATCGACATGGGTTTCGGTAATTTCCAGGACCACCGAATCTAGAGGATGGTAAAGCTGGATTTGCCGAATCATTTCCTCCATGGAACATCCATCTAATTCCAGATACCTTGCCGAGACATTTAGGAAAAGTTTGCCAGGCAGGTCTTTGCCGTCTTGCAATGCAGTAACGATGGATAATTGGTCCAGGCGGTTTTGTAACAGGTGTTCTTCTGTCCACCGCCAAACTTTATCGGGACTTAGGGGTTCGGGAAACCGGGCCAGGACTTCGAACCCTAATATTGTATCACGGGCCAGATCCCAAATAGGCTGAAATTCATGGCGTAGTCCGTCATCGAGAATCATACGGATCGGACCATTCTGTATGGTGGACAACGCCTCCCCGAACGGTTCCACAAGCGGCGCCTCCTTATCTACTCTTTAGGGTCCCGGAGTTGAGTCTCCGGCATTATTCGGACCGGACGGATTGTTTGGTGTCCAATACCTCTGTCGTTTTCCCGGGAGAAAGACGGATCTGGTAATAGTAAGTTTCCCGACCATTTCTTATGATGTACCAGTGAGTGTTGTTCGCAGTGAGATAATAGAAAATTGGGAGTTCGTACTGATCGGCCAGTTTTACCAGGAACTCCATGGAAGGGACCTGGATCGCATCTCTTACCGAGGGCACGGTCGTGTCCACGACCGGAATCAATAAATCGCCAAATTGAGCGGCAATATAATCGGCTTCACTGTGAGATTTCCCCCAGCGCTGTTTTATATTCCAGATGGAGAAGGAAAGGAGAACGAGAGTACCCAAACCGACCGTGTTTATCCAGCGTAATGGGATTACCGGCGCTTTAAAAACGCCCAACCCCAGGCGGTTGGGGGTGACGACCGAATAGGGAATACTGTTGTTCACCAGGGGGTGAAGCTGAGTGATCGGGTTGATGTTGGGGGTAGGGGACGTGAGCTGCATCACCTCGGGACTGTAACTGAAGACCAATGGTGAGGTGAGGAGGTGCCCAAATGGTTGGCCCAACACCTTTCCCCGGATAACGACGTGGGGAGTAATGGTCAGTGTGTAGGTGTTATAAGGAAGCCCGGTTTGCTGGTTTACCTGACTGATGTGGGCATTTAAAGCATCGGTGTCAATTGTGCCCTTCAAGGCAAAATTGGGTCCTGTCCAAGAGCTTTGGGGGGAGAGAACCCAGGAAGAACTCCACCCCGAACTGCTGACCATATTGGCCATCAGTTCACCCTGGCCCGTAACGCCATTCCCCTTGCTTCCGGGGCTTTGCCACCGACCTTGAAAAATAATCTGTACGGCGTGGGTGAGTTTGAGGAACACACTCGATCCTGGCACTACCGTGCCGGTCGGGTACACAGTGCCTTTAGGGACGTGGGCCTGGTAAAGAAATTGGCTGTGAATCTGGTAAGGGATGCTGCGTATGATATTGCGATGCACTGGACTCATCCAAGCCCACACGGCCGCCGCCAGAAACGCAGCCGCTAAAATTTCTGTTCCAGCCAGCAACCAGTAGTAGATTTTGGGACTTCTAGGTAGGGTGGTTTTCACATGTACCCGACTCCTTTCAATGCTAAATGCATGGATAAATTTTCTGTGGTTCGCGCCGTGCAGGTGTGGTCCGTTGGTTGAATGAACGCGAACATGGCCCATACCGCCCCATAATAAAAGGGTCAGACCCATCATCAGACTGGCGGCATGCCAAGGTTGGCGGAAAAATGCGATCCAGTTACCGGCTCCAGGTATGGCCCACAAAAACTGTCCTATAATTTGGGACTGGATGGGGTGATAGGCATCGATAAAGGCATTGTTCAGGCCCTTAAACAAGTAGTGTGTGCCGACTTGCCCCACGATCTGGTGAAAGAGGACCGAATGAAGCTGAAGATTGTGGTAGGCAGCTAATTCTCCGACGTGATAGTGGGAAGCGACGGTAACGATCACCACATCATTGGTGTGAAAGCGTGGCAACATGCTGGTACCTTGTACAATCAAATAGGAGAGACGGCCCCCGAATTTAACAGGTGCCAAGTTTAGCCAGGCCTCAATGAGTGCAAGGAAGCCCAGAACATATTTCAGAGGTCTCAACGGGTGTGATGATGGTGCATGGGCCATAATCTCCCCCCCTCACGGGCCAGTAATAGGGTGTTGTAATGTGGGAACCGGATTCCGTACCGGAAAGTGGAGAATTATCTGAGTGGTTCCGGCACCCGAGGGATTTACATCATTAGCGGCCATCACGCCTGTCAAAATTCCTCCGATAAAGGCCAGTAGCACCACGCCAGCTAACATAATCACCACGTGTCGCATGATGGCTGATCCCTTCTTCCGTTTTAAAGTGGCAACCGACGAGGGAAGGGAGTGTTGGTTCCCTTCCCCAGCTGCGGCTTACTGGGCTGCGGATACGTTCAATGTTTCAGCAGGCTGGACCGACTGACCGGGTCCCCGCGTACTGCAACTCCAAGTAGTAACGACATTGTTCACTGCCGTGAGATTACAGATGTATTCCGGACCTCCCGGAGGTGCTGGCCCCAAGGGCCCAGGGCCTGGGCCATTGAACCAGGCATAGGCACTGGTGGCGGCCCCCGCGCCGTCAAGCATGGGGGTCAAGGAGAAACTCACCTGTTTGATATGCTGCCCTTGCGGACCCAAGGTGTAGTGAATGTCCGTGACCGAGTAGCCTGAAATGGTATTTTGTCCTTGGCCGGCTCCCGAGACCGGTACATTATTGGTGGCCATGAAGGCGTAGGCGGATCCGCCTAATAGCACTGCACCCCCGATAGGCAACAGGAACTGGACCAAACGGGACATCTTTTTAACCCTCATATCCTATTCATCCCTTCTCCCGTGATTGGAGCGGGTGAGCCTATGGGCTCTTCTATTTGCCGGTCTGTCGCACTATTCCCTTTCCACCCGCGTTAAGCGCCCGAGTAACATCGTCGCGGGTATTGCTGGGCTCCGTGCATTCCGCTCCACAGCCAGCGTAGAGGATATTGTAGCGTCTGATAATTGCCCACAGGCGGGATTTATTGTCTCCATAATGCTATGGGTCATAAGAACTACCAGGCGGATGATATAGGTCTCAGGACCTATTTTGAAGTTTGCATGGTGGCTCAAGAGGAAAATTCTCGGTTCGTGTTGAAATATAAGGGTGCTTGTTAACTGCTGAGGGCGTATCGGTGCAAGACATCGGTTCTTGTTAAATCAAGAAATGGAGGACAATTCCATGCCCGCGTTATATTCCTTAGTAATCATCAGCAACTCACCTATCATAAGAGTGGGTCTACAGGCTATCTTTCAAGCGGACCCTATTTTTTCCGTTTTGTCCCACAATGCAGACGGAATGGAGTTGTTTAATAAATACGAGACCTACCCCCAGATTTTTTTACTTGATATTGACCATTGCGACACCTTAAAAGATGTGGTGATGCGTATCTTAACTACCACCACAGGTGCAAAAATAGTGGGATTGATCTCTTTGGAGAATGAAAAACTACTAATGGAATCGATCCGCTTAGGTCTTGACGGAATTATAGAAAAAGCCAGCCCTCCCGAAACGATTTTCAATACCGTTAAGATGCTATCCATTGATTATTCATTCGGTCTTGTATTAATTTCTTCCGTATTTTGGTCAAACTATGTTGCCCCTAAGCTTCTAAATTTTTGGTGTGATCCCCAAAAGCCAGACTTATTAACACTGCGGGAACTTGATGTCTTGTCGCTGTTGGACAAAGGCTGTTCCAATCTGGAAATCGCCATTCAGCTCGTTATTTCCCCCCATACCGTCAAACGTCATGTTGAGCACCTGCTTAAAAAATTTGACGCCAAGGATCGCCACGAATGTGTGAGAATAGCTCATGCGTCTGGGCTATTACAAACCGCCAGGCGGCAACAATCCTCACCGGCGAAGGTGGCAGAAAGACCTAGTTTCCCGTCATCATGTGAACGGACGGTTCCCGTTTGGGGTCAGGCAGTGTTCAACGGGGAACCTCTACAATCCGAAGAAATTCACCCCTATTAAGGAATTGAGTGGGCAACCCGTTTGGCACAGGTAGTTAGGGGGACGCAGTATGC
Source organism: Bacillota bacterium (assembly GCA_021797515.1). GTDB lineage: Bacteria > Bacillota > Sulfobacillia > Sulfobacillales > Sulfobacillaceae > Sulfobacillus_C. The sequence continues at coordinate 34,022 of JAJZZP010000084.1, forward strand.
AGTGCAGAAGGGAATGACGTCTGACATTGTTGCGCTGAAAATTTGAATGCGGTTGCCCGGTTCTCATGACCTGTTACTAAATTTTTAAAGATGAGAGACGATGAAAGGACCATAAGTTGTGCAAAAGGGGCCAGGTAACATAACAGCATGAGCGGCAGTCCCTCGAAAGTGCCGCAGCAGCGGCCCGAGAGGGTCGTGGTCGAAGACATTTGTGTAGTGCGCGGGCGGGGGACCGGGTCTCGCGAACTCTCTCTTGGGGGTCGCGTTGGTTGCGTTTGGTCCTGAAGAACTAAGTGGAGTGTCTGTCCCAAGAAGAAGGTTCCGATTAGAGACGGTGAGCCCGGCCTATACCTCGCAGGAGTGTCAGGTATGTGGATTCGTCCACAAAGTGCGCCGACCACCCATCCCGGATTGTGGGGGCAAACGGATTTTGACGCCGAAAGACCGCGTTAGGAAATTCCCTAGTTTGTATGATTTACTTCTCTAAAGTAGTAAATCATTTCGCGCCCCGCGAGATGCAGGGGCTTCTGCTCGCTATGGCGAGCGCCGCCACGCCGGGACGGCCTACTCGACCCCCATGGCCAAGGTAATGGCCGGACGCCAAAAACATTATGTCATGAGTTGGCCCGCAAGGAGTTCGGCGTCACGTTGCAGCACAATAGCACAATAAATTGTACAGATCGAGAAGTGCCATAATCTCTGCGATTGATCACTCATAGGCCCAATATCCGAAATGAAGGGTATTGACAATCCAAAACGTTTTCGGTAATTTATATCCAACGATTGTAATGTTGTGAAATTTGTGACGTGGAAGTGTTGGCTGTATGCCAGTGACAATTCGGGATGTTGCTAGAGCGGCGGGGGTGTCTATAACCACTGTGTCCCGAGCGTTTAACGGGTATGACGATGTGGGCCCGGATACGCGCAAACGCATATTAAAAGTGGCCAAAGAATTAAATTATCGCCCCAGCCACGTGGCACGCAGTTTGGTTTTACAGCAAACCCAGAATATAGGCCTGTTAATCTCGGATTTCAATGCGAATCGAGGCGCTCACCACTTCTTGTTTGACGTTATGGTTGGAGTTCATGACCGTTTGGCTTCTATGGGATATGATGTGACGTTGGTGAGCACCACCACGGCACGGCAGCGTCTGATCAGCTATATCGATTTTTGTACTGAACGCCGATTGGAAGGCGTTATCGTCATGGGCATGCGACTGGATGATCCCTACATGCAAGAGGTTGCTGAAGCAAAATTGCCGTCTGTGGGCATCGACCTGCCGATTTTAAGCCGATATTGTGGGTACGTTATGACAGATAACGTGAACGGGGCCAAACTAGGTATGCAACATTTGCTAGGGAAAGGCTATCGTCGGATCGGGTTTGTCAACGGAACCCAAAAAGCGGCGGTAAGTGTTGATCGTCTGCGAGGGTATCAATTGGCTCTCGAAGCGGCCGGATTGGGCACCGATCCTGATTTGATAGTCCATTCCAACTTTTTGGTGGAAGGCGGGGAAGCCGCGACAGAAATGCTCTTAAGTCGCGTTCCAGACCTTACCGCTATTTTTTATGCCAGTGACCTCATGGCGATTGGCGGTATGCGCTATTTGCATCGTGTGGGCAAGCGCATACCTGAAGATGTTGCGGTCATGGGATATGACAATGTGGATGTGGGGGAATGGAGTACCCCTGCATTGACCACCGTTTCGCAGCGGCGTTATGAGATGGGCTTGTATGCAGCGGATATGCTGATAGGTATGCTACAGCATGATGAGGAACCAGGGGGACGCCTATTGCCATCGGAGTTGGTGATTCGGCAAAGTACGTGAAATACCCAAAGAGTAGGTGACGTGCTGAGGTACCGCTACGATTTTCCTTTAGACCGAAAACGTTTTTGTATAGCCGGAAGGGGTTTTGGTGAGTGAATTATGGAGTAATAAAGGAAAACGATTTGTTCTATGTTTTTGGAATAGAAGGAATAATTGGGCAACCAGCTCATCATGGACTCTATACTCGCGACACACGCTTTCTCTCGCGGTTGCAATGGCATATGAACCCCGATGTATTGGTTTTGCTGGAATCCGATACCTCAACCGGGTATGAGAGTGTCTACCGATATACCAATCAGCCGCCGGGGGACCAATCAGGCATCCCACGTGAGTCGCTTTTAATTACTCGCCGCCAATGGGTCGATGGCCAAGCATTGCACGAAAGTCTCGTCATCGAAAATTTTGCCATGGTTCCGGTGTCCCTAAAATATACGTATATTGTTGATGCGGATTTCTTGGATATGTTTGAGGTCCGCGGATTTCGGCAAATTCCGTTTACGCGTCAGGTCACTGTAAGCGGTGGCAATGGGTCATGCATTTATACCTACATGGCTCAAGACGGGCGTGTCACTCGGACCACCGTTTCGCTGCTAAGCCATGACGAGAATGCGATAACGGCCGATTGGGTTCGCGCGGCAGAAAATGGCACGGCTCGACAGTGGACAAACTCGGTGACAATATTGCCGCGCTCAAAACAGTACCGAGAATTAGTGGTTGAAGCATCGTATGATGATAGCAGCAAAGCGACTGGCATGGTGATTCGTCACAGTGGGAGGCATTTGGCGAGCCAAAACGATTCGGATCGAGGCCTTGAGTCAATCCTCACATGCCAACCGCTGTCACCAGCAATTTCACGATCCTATCAAGAGTGGTTCAATCGCATGCCCCAAGTGTCTGGCAACGATGGCTTCGCACAGTGGTATGCGCAAGGCATCAAAGATCTGCGGATGCTGCAAAGCGACCTGGGATACGGGAAGATGGTGGTGGCGGGGGTGCCGTGGTATGCAGTGCCCTTTGGTCGCGACAGCCTGATTGCAGCCCGCCAAATGCTGCTTGCTGAACCCGAGATTGCGCGGGGCACCCTTTTGACTATGGCCCATTTTCAGGGGTGGGAGGAGCGGCCCGAGCGCGACGAACAGCCCGGAAAAATCGTGCATGAGGTGCGCGACGGAGAACTTAGCCGACTCGGAATTTTACCTTTTGCCCAATACTACGGCAGTATCGATGCAACTCCGCTGTTTTTGCTGTTAATGGCTGATTACTTTAAATGGACTGGCGACGAGGATTTTGTCCGGCGTCTGCTTCCACATGTGGAACGGGCTTTATCATGGATGATATTTTATGGCGATCGCGACCAGGATGGATTTTTGGAATACTGGCGCGAAGCCAGTGACGGTATTGCCAATCAAGGGTGGAAGGATTCTGGCGATTCCGTAATGTACGCTGATGGCCGACTGGTGGAGGGAACTGTCGCGTTATGCGAGGTGCAAGCTTATGCACACCGCGCGTATATGGAATGGCATGACATATACACTACCTTCGGCATGGGCAATGAGGCTCGTCAACTCAAACGGCTGGCCGAAACACTCCAAGCCAATTTCCTTAAGCATTTTGTGTTAGCCGATGGTACGGTGGCTTTGGCACTAGATGGGGAGAAGCATCCTTGTCGGGTGATTTCATCCAACATGGGTCAAGTGTTGGTAAGCGATATCTTGCCTCCAGATGTGTCCCGAGTCGTGGCGAGGCACATGGTGGCCCCTGATATGCTCACTGGATTTGGCATACGCACGCTTTCCACCAGGGAAATCCGATATAATCCCGTCAGCTACCACAACGGGTCAGTTTGGCCTCATGATACCAGCCTGGTTATATATGGACTGCGTCGACATGGCTACGTAGCGGAATCGCTAGAGGTTATTGAGAACTTGCTGCGTGCTCAAGACGCATTTGAATACCATCGTCTGCCGGAACTATTCACGGGATTTCCGGCAACCGAAATTACTCGTCCAGTGCCGTATCCGGTTTCCTGTTCCCCCCAAGCGTGGGCAGCTGCGGTGCCGGTATTCGTGTTGGAGCAATGTTTAGGTTTGAAACCGGATGCCAGACACCGGGTAATCCAGGTCACCCCGGTATTGCCGGCCAGCGTTCCCCGCCTGGAAATACGAGGAATACGATTGGGTGGCGGCATGTTGTCAGTGGCTTTAAGCCGTGACCAAGGCGAAACCGACTTGAAGATCATTGAAAATTCGACCGGTTGGCGATTGCTTAAACCGGCCGGAAAGGAGGTGAGGTCTTGAGTTAAGGTCATTGCAACCAGCGGATGATACAAGCAATGCACTATCGGATGAGAAACAAACAAACCAGGAAAGAGAGAGGACGATCAACAATGAAACATCTGCAAAAAATTGCCCAAGTTTCAGCTATGGGTCTCTCCTTGGTCGGGATGGTGGGGTGTGGCACGGCAAGTTCCGCATCTGGCTCCGGCGCCAGTAAAGTTGTCACAATCGTAGTTGCCAGTTGGGCGGGAACTAATGTGACTAATGGAATTATCGATCAACAATTGGCTGATTTCAATAAAACCCATCCGGATATTCACGCGGTGTACCGCCCGATCGCCGGTAACTATGAGACCATCCTAAAGACAGAATTTGTGTCAGGCGATGCGCCGGATATCATTACCCTCAACAATGGGGGACAGGCACCGGTATTTGAATCCGAAGGTGCGGTTATTCCGCTCAATTCCTATATTCAGAAGTCGCACTATTCTCTAAGTGACTTTTTCCCGGGTGCGATGAATATGTTTGAGGCCGGGAGCACAGTTTACGGGATCCCTCGGGATCAGTCACCACTGGTTCTTTATTACAATCCACAGATGTTCAAAAATGCGGGTATTGCCGGACCGCCCACGACGTGGGCCCAGCTGCAGGCGGATGCACAGAAATTGACTAACCCAGCGAAAAAAATCTACGGCATTGTCCAAACACCCCAAGAACCTCGATGGGCACAATTCTTGGTAGAAGCCGGGGGAAATGTCATGAACAATTCCATGACTAAAATGACGTTGAATACGCCGGCGGCGTTACGTGGGTTCAGCTTCTTTGTTAACTTATATCGCTCCGGAGTTGCCGCACAGCCTTCGCAAGTTGGTGCCACTTGGGGAGGTCAAGCGCTTGGCATGGGGCACGCGGCGATGTCATTTGAGGGTGCTTGGGCAATTCCTTATCTGCAGGATACCTACCCTAATACGCCGTTTGCCATTGCAACATTGCCCAAGGGGCCGGTTAATAATATGAGCCTGGATTTTCCGACAGCATGGGCAATCACCAAAGATTCGGCCCATCCTCAGCAGGCGTGGCAAGTCATCAAGTATCTCACCGGCCAGGGACAAGCGCAGTGGGTGGAACAGGGAGGCTTGGTGACAGTTCGCAAGTCGCTCATTAATATGCCTTACTATCAGCAGCACCCGATTTACCACAATATCCTAGCGCAACTGCCCAATGCGGTGCCCTGGAACTTCCCAAATGGTTTTGACCAATATGTGAACAGTACCTTGTCCAATGTCTCACTGCTTGCTGTGGAAGGCAAGCTATCGCCACAAGCTGCGCTGCAACAATTGCAGAGTCAAGGAACCAGTATAATCCAGCAAAACGGGGGGAATTGACGTGGGAACCGCCGTTTTGCTAAAGAACACCGAAAAGCGCGGCGGGATGGAACATTGGCGACGGCAGGAAACCGCCGCCGCCTATATGTTCTCTTTGCCCACAATCATCTTGTTGCTGGTGTTTTCTTTGGGTCCGGCTGCTTATGCATTCTTTTTAAGCGGTGTTTCATGGAATTTGCTCAATCATATGCATTGGGTGGGACTGAGTAATTACGCCGCAATATTGCATATGCCCTTATTTTGGACTTCGGTGAAAAATTCGGTTATATTTGCGGCCGTGGTGATGCCGGTACAAACGGTGATCGCTATGATCATCGCGGTCATTATGAATCAAAATCTTCCGGCGCGACCTATCTATCGACTGGTTTTTTTCTTTCCCTCCATCAGTTCATCTGCGGTGACGTCGTTAATGTTTATGTGGATTTTTAACAAGCTAGGCCTTTTAAACGGCTTTCTTACGATGGCGGGAATTTCCGGACCTAACTGGATTGGGAACCCGCGGTTTGCTCTGTCCGCCATAATGATTTTGAACATTTGGAGCACGGCCGGATATTTTATGGTGGTGTTTCTTGCCGGATTGCAGGCCATCCCCCGTACTCTGTATGAAGCGGCGGCCATTGATGGGGCATCGGCGCTGCAGCGGTTTTGGAACATTACTGTACCTTTACTGAGGCCGTCGACGTTTTTCATCGTGGTGATGGGTCTGATCGGCACTCTTCAGATGTTCGACCAATCGTTCATTATCTCGGGAGGAACTGGTGGGCCGTTAAACTCTACGATGACCATTGCCCTGTTAATTTACCAGGAGATATTTTCCTATGGTCAGGTAGGCTATGGTGCTGCCGCCACTGTGTTCTTATTCGTGCTGGTATTAGGGTTAACGATTCTAACCAATCGGTGGCTGGGGAAGCCGATCGAATATTAAAAGATCCGAGGCTAAGGAGGTTTGGTTATGGTTGGATCCAACAGTACATTGAGCCGGGTGTCCCGTGGACTTTATTTATTGATTCTGACAGCGGGGGCTCTGGTTATGGTCATCCCCTTTTTGTGGTCATTGTCCACCTCGCTCAAACCGTTAGGTGAGGCATTGGTGTTTCCGCCGAAATGGCTTCCTCATCCCTTTTTATGGAAGAATTATTTCCTCACTTGGAAGACCGTTCCCATGGGACAATGGTTTATCAACAGCACGATAGTTGCCGTGGCTGTTGTGATAGGAAATTTGATTTTGGACTCGATGGCGGGGTATGCTTTGGCCCGTATTCGTTTTCGCGGACGTTCGCTCGTCTTTTTTGGCATTATATCAATGTTGATGATTCCGTTTCAGTCCATCATGTTGCCTGTCTATATCATTTTACGGGCACTGGGCTTGATAAATAGTTATGCGGGGATTATTTTGCCGCAAATAGTGTCCGCCATGGGAGTGTTTTTGATGCGGCAGGCGTTTTTGAATGTGCCGCAAGAGGTTGAAGAATCGGCCATTATCGATGGAGCCAGCCGCTGGCGGATATTTGCTCAAATTTCGTTGCCCATGGTTCAACCTTCGCTTTTGACGCTGGCGTTAATGATGTTCATGGGAGCTTGGAACAACTTTTTACTTCCGTTATTGGTGGCCAACAATCAAAATTTCTGGACTCTGCCTTTAGGTATGGTAATGTTTCAACAGCAGTATTACACAAATTGGCCGTACTTGATGGCGGCTGCGGTTATGGCTACCATTCCTATTGCGGTATTGTTTTTGCTGTTCCAAAGATGGTTTATCCAAGGTATTTCCACCACTGGGCTAAAATAACGGCTAAGGCGTGGGGTTAAGAGAAAAATATGGACTTGCGCGGTTGTTGGCCAAAAATTTTTGTCTTAGCGTAGGGTCCAAACGTTTCAGGACGATTATGAATGCTGGAGGATAATGCATGACGGTCTACTATGGATTTTTGTCCAATACCTACACCTCAGCACTGGTGGACCCGGAAGGTACTCTGGTCTGGTTGCCGTTTCCCCGCTTTGATGGGGACGCCATATTTTGCAAGTTGCTGGATGACACCCAAGGGGGATATTTCAATACGGTACCGGAGCAACCGTACATGGCATCCCAGACTTATGTGCCTCATACGCATACGTTAGAGACGGTATACCAGGTTCAGGATGAAAGGGTCACGATGCGGGATTTTTTGCCGATTGGCACCACCAGCTTTTGGCGAGTGATAGAAACACCGGTGCCATTGGTGTTGACTTGCCGACCGACGTTCGGATTCGGGTATGCCAATGCCAGCTACGAAATGACCCCCAACGGCGCATGGTTTTCTCATCCTAATGGCAGGGAAGGTCTTCACTTGACCATTGATGGTCCGAATGTAAAAAGCAGTCAACGCGATCAATGGATCGTCGGCCCGGGGAGGGTTACCATTGCCTTGCGTTACGTTGCCCATTTTGGGAAAGATACAGCCTTGGACCAGGACCTTGCAGATCGTGCGGAACAAGTGGAGCGCGTCACCAACCAGTTTTGGGTTAAGCCGAAAAATCCCTATCATGGAGCCCATGCCGAGTTATTTGACCGCAGTTTGCTGACCATCCGCGGTCTCACCTATCGTATCAACGGGGCTTTGCTGGCTGCTGCCACCACGTCATTGCCGGAGATCATCGGACAACACCGACAATGGGATTATCGCTTTGTTTGGGTGCGTGACGGGGCCTATGGAGCGGAGGCCTTGTTAATGGCGGGTGATACCGTGGGTTGCCGTCGCTTCTTGGAGTTTATGTTTAACACCATTGATTTGGTTAACAAGCCGTTTTCGGCCCCGTTTTATCAATTGGACGGATCGCGAATCGATGGGGAACGGGATTTGTTGTGGCTCTCAGGCCATCAAAACTCGCGACCGGTACGGGTCGGCAATGCCGCAACCGACCAGTTGCAGTTGGATATTGAAGGCGACTTGCTGTGGGTGCTGTATGCTTATTGGGAGGAAAGCCAGGACAGTACTTTTGTTCGAGATTATTGGTGGGCGGTGACAGCACTGGCGGACTGGGTGGGCACCAACTGGCATCAGCCAGATGCTTCGCTTTGGGAGTTTCGCGGCGATCAAGATTTTTACCTGCATTCTCAGCTCATGTGCTGGGTAACGATGCGAGTGGGTTCGGTATTGGCTCGTGAAGTTATGAGTTTTGAAGCAGTTGCTGACCGTTGGCAACGTCAGGCGGATGACATTGCCGAAGCCATATGGCATCGCCAATCTTTATCGGGTCTACCATATTTTACTCAAGGACCTGGCCATCCGGTAATGGATGCTGCATTGTTGCTCATGCCCTTATATGGCTTTGTTGGCGTTCATGACAAGGTATTTCAGGCTACTTTGCAGCAAATTGAAAATACTCTTTTGGTCGACGGGACGGTGATCCGGTATCAGCAGGACAACATGGGAGAAGTTGTTTACCCATTTACGTTGGCTGGATTTTGGCTGGCACGCGTGTGTTTGCGCATGGGACGTTGGGACCGGGCTGAGGAACTCATCGAGCGCCAATTGGGGTTAACCACTTCTTTAGGATTGTTTGCGGAGCATGTGGATCCGGCGACCGGAGAACCGCATGGAAATTTTCCCCAACTATTTCCCCACGCCGGAGTGGTGACCACTTTGTCGGAGTACCAAAGGCTCAAGAAAAAAGGGCATTTATGGACGCTAACTACAGACGGCTAAAGTTCTAGGACAAGACCTTGGCATCATAGAAGTGTGCCAGGAGGGATGTCCTGGTGTGGGTAAAGGTTATTTCGGCGCGATCGCGTGGGGCACGCGCTATCTATTTGGCGCTGTTGCTAGGATTAAGTTTGCTAGTGTTTCAACCAAGGTCTCATTCAACTCCAGTCCCCGGCCCAGTGTACCGGGTCAAGACTACTACTCGCGCGATGGCCTTAACCATCAATGTGGTATGGGGCACTGAATTCGTTCCGCAAATACTTCAGGATCTGGTGTCAGCGCATGTGACCGGAACTTTTATGGTAGGTGGCGCATGGGCTTCCGAGCACCCGCAACTCATTTTAGAGATGGTCCGCGACCATATGGAAATTGGCAACCATGGCTGGAATCATCCTCATCCCAATCAGTTGACATACGCTGGCAACCTGACTCAAATTACTCGAACCAATGAGGCGGTAAAACATATCGCAGGCATTACCCCTCTGGTGTTTGCTCCTCCTTACGGAGAATTTAACCATACTGTCTTGGGGGCATCTGCCGCGCTCCACATGCCTCTGATTATGTGGACAATAGACACTATTGACTGGCGTCCATCGTCGACATCTTCCTATATGGTTAGCAAGGTATTGGCGAGGGCCCAACCAGGCGCCATTGTCCTGATGCACCCTACTTCCCGGACGGCGGAGGCTTTGCCCGAAATTATCAGCGGCTTGGCCTCTCGGGGCTATCGATTAACCACGGTTTCTACCCTGCTGACTATGGGGGAGCCTGTCGGGGACGGGTAAGTGACCAACTCTGAAGCGCGAAGATTTGACTCCAGTTATGCAGGAAAAAATTTATCGCAAAAGGGGATGGGTATCCACGAGGCAGTGTGCCTTCATGAATTCGTCAACATCTCAACGAACGGCGGCTTGCTGCGAGACTCGATCGCAGCAATGAAGGCATTGCTATGGTAAACCCCGAGAAATTTCACCCTCACATTTACCCCAATACCAAGGTACCCATGCCGCCGGTGCCGAGAAGCTAGAGGAGTGCAAAGGCCGTACGGAGGTGCGGTTCAAGACGCTCCCACCGGGTCCTCAGGTGGATTGAACGCTTTACTCAGCTGCCTGGTCGATTCCGCAAAAAGATACGAACACCTGGCTGCTCGAACGGTTGCCGGCAGAGTGCCGGGAGTCGATCTTATGGGATGCCGTAAAACGGTTGCTCCGCAACCGTCGGTTCACCATTGGACCCCAGAGGCCATGGCCAAACAGACGGCAGCGGGGGGACCGCGTCTATCAAGCTACGTTGTGGAAGTGCTCTTGGTCTTCCCCGGAAGATTTGGTTGGGCGAAGTCGGTGGAAGCGACCGCAAAAATGGTCATGGATGTCGCGGCTAGTCAGTACTGAATCATTAAGTTAAGATATTTGCCGTCGAATTTACTCAGAGGTTACAAAGGTATCCTCCATTGCCTGGCGGCGTTTTACCGGTTCTACCCATCTGCGAATCCGCTTCTCACCCCACGATGCATCGTGGCACGGCTCATAAGTGGTGACAAATTCGCTTTTGCCCTCGACCATCGTGTTTCGCATGGCTGCGGCGGCTATTTTGGCCATGCCCAGGGCCGCCAGATCCTCAACAGCGGTCACGTGCACATCTAGCTAGGTTCGTGATGTTACTTTGGTGCGGCAAGGGGTAGCGTGGAGGGATGTCTGAACGATTTGTTTCCGGGTTGTACTCGGTGCATGTCAAGACTCGTTCCCCGGGATCCCAAAAGGGCATCCCTAAACCCATCAACGCTGCAACTATCTTCGGTTGCCCGTCTTTTTGAGGCTCGCCAGCCCTATTGGCCTCCTCAAAACTCTTTAGCAATCCCCAATCGACCAACTGTTCTACGCTGCGCCTGCAGAAGCGCTCCGATACCATAAGACACCTTGGCCTTATCTGGCATAGGGCACCGATGGCCAAACAACACGGCCTGTTGCTCCACAGCGAGGTCCGCCACAGAAATGGGTTCGCCCACGAGTTCCTGCTTGAGAGCCCCACTAATCTGGGTGTTAGGGTTGACGGCCGGCAATTCGGACCGATAAGCATGGAAGATCTCTAACAGTTCATCCGACCTGATCCCGGGGCTCAAATCCAACAGCTGCGTGCCGCTTGCGGTGGCCACGTCGGTTACCTAGACCGGACCTTCAAGCAAGTCCCAAAGAATCTCAACTGTCGGTGGTGCTAAGTCGGAGGGTTCCCCTGTTACGTGCCCCTCGCACCGGTAAGATCTGCTCCAATAGCCGCTGCATTTTGGTTAGTGAGAAATAGGGATGCACGGGCGTACGGAGTGAATGATCGATTCGACCGTACTGCTAGACGACCGCGACCGCCTGCGCCAGCCATGTTTTGCTGTCCCAGGCCACGACCGTTTCCCCCTGATTGACCAGTCTCAAGCCATTGACCGGGTACCTACGCCGGCAGGACTCTCGTAGCATGTCTTGAATTGCGCTGACTACGGCAGACACTATCTCGTTCGGATCTGGTACACCCACCCTGACCGAGGGTAACGCGCCTTGGCCGTTCGACCGGCTCGGCTGTCAAATAGCCCTGCCTGGGCCTTTGGGGTACCTGGATCCACCCCGCGCCGCAGCCCATCATTCATAGCTGGCCTCTAGATTCTCAACGTTGAACAAGTTCGCAAAATTCGAACCATCAACCTTTGGCAGGATTGAGGTGCAAGCTGCCACTAAAGTTTATTGCGTACCCTCGCCGCTACGGTTGGCGACAGTCGCCATTTGGAACCCCATGGGGCTTGCTAACGACGTCTGAATCAGGTAAAAAATAACTGGCGAATGATACGCGCCTAGTCATTATTATGGAAGGACTGATCCTAATGCCTCGTGGACCCCAAGGACAAATCAAGAAAAAACCCAGGAATAAAATCCGACCATCCTCTAAGGCCCCGGACTCGGGTCAGGTGAAACTGGCACCTTCGGAGCAACCTCTAGTCGCTTGGCCAATCGTCGGATGCCAGATCAATGAAAATTGGCAACAACAAGGCATGGCCTCGATTTGGCTATTAAAGCAGAACCCGGTGTGGGACGACTATACTTTTGCTGGTTTCCTGGTCGACGTCGCCGGGCTAGGATTAAAAGACGCTTTTGTGCGCCCTCATGTTTCGCGTCGTTACCTGACCCAGGCCATGACGAAAATGAAGGAGCACGGGTTCGAAGCGGGATTTGGAGAACCTCCCACTTACGGGCCTTGTTCCCACGACCTCATGAGGCAATTGGTTTTTGGCTCCCTGTTGTGGGCAAACCAACATGGATTTCGTACCCCGTCTCAGGTGCTCGCCACTACAGAGCAGGTGCTGGGATTGGCTGCACTCGATGAATTGCTAGACTTGTCGGTGTTTGGCCGAGATGGGAAACCTTTCATCGTTGGGCCGCTCGAAAACGTGGCTCGGTTTCTGCCGATGGACAATAAAGGAAAATAAAAGTCGACATCGTATGGGCTTTAATCTCTCGCTAGGGATGAAAACTTCGGATGTGCCTACATTTTTTGTGTTCGATAGAAGTCCTACGTTGATCAGATGGTAGCGTCATGCCAAGAGTGCACACGTCTTGTGCAATTTGATGATCGGTTGTACCCGGACTTTCAGGACTCTTTGTCTGATCTTACCCTGTACTGGGATGACAGGTTTACGATGACCGCGGCCCTATTCGAAACGCCACCGATATCCATGGCTGTTATTGTCAGCAGATCCCATTGCTTTCCACGTGATTCGTCCTTTGTCGGGTGAGAGTGAAGGTATAGGAGGTTGTCACTACTTCACTTATCGCTCGTAAAGCATCATAACGGATGATATATGAGGGCTTGCTCCAGTGGGCATCCGCAAGGATTCTGATCCCGATACACTCTTTGACCAATCTGCAACGTCACCGCGTGGCGAACTAGCGCGGTCTCATATGCGCGAGGGATGCGGCGTGGGATACCCGCTGTAGCCTCCGCGAGTCTCGACCAAAAAACGGCAAGACGCGGGGAACTTGGATCGTCAACACGGGCGGTTAACGGCGTTCGTTGCGGAAGCGAGATGGACGATTTTGACTGCTCTTGCCGACGTCGCGGCGGATTAAACGAAAAACGACGCGGTCTTCACCAACTCCTCGACTGAGCCCCAAGGGTTATGGCCCAAGCGTTACAGCCTATCATGCCCCGTTCTCCGCCTCCAGTGAGACGACAGCGAACGCCGGTCGTGGATTCGTTTTGTCCAGGGTTTATAGGGGGCTTACCAAGAGGATGATCAACAGGAACTGGTTGAAGACTTGATCGTGGTCACGACTGCGTTCTCCGCCCGGATTTACGGCAAACGCAGTGGAAAAAGGGTCGCGGCAACCGTGCGTCAAGCGATGGCGACCTTAGCTCAGGAAGGAGTCCCCGAATGAAGACGACCATTTTTGGGGTCTTGCTCGATGTCACGCCCGATCAGGACACGGTATTACGCCGGTTGATGCGCAAATATGGGTTCATGCTACGGGTTGCCTTTCAATGACTGGTGGAAGGGTACAAAACATAGGCGGTTTGGAACGGCATTTGGCCAGCGAAACCGCATTGCCCCTGCGCCATGCCAAAGATGCGGTGCAGGACTATTAAGCCCCGAAATGGCAGTGGACACGCGTCCGAAAAGCGTTGTATGCTCGCATTGAGCCGGGGAGAACCGGTGGCAGGAAAATATCGGGATCGTCCTGACAACGAAAAGAAGCCGACACCATGGGAGAGACGAAATCGATGACCCCCGAATTGAAAGCGCAATGTATTCAGGAAGCGCTCGACATTAAGAATGCGGCGGCCGTTGCCCGCCGCCACGGCTTACCGGTGCGGCTCGTGCAACAGTGGGTGCACGCGGCCACCAAACACGGAGTCGCGGCGGATCCCCGGGCCTTAAAGAAAGCTTGGCAACAAGCGACGACGGAAAATGCACAATTGAAGCGGCTGATTGGTCCAAGGGCCAAGGGCCAGCGGACGGTCTTGGATCCATGGCAAGTGCAGTGGCTTGATGCATGGGACCCAGAGCGGGATGGGTCAGCGATGCTCGCTACACTAGCCAGCATGCTCCCAGAACTCTCCCGTCTGAACAGAGTGCTCAGTGCGTTGACCGGCATCGATTCGGATGCAGAAGTGTGGCAGTGCGCGTGGGATATGATTATATAGGGCTGCTCTACTCCATGGTACTCTGCTTCGGTTTTTGCGGGCCGAGCGTGGGGATTTTCTGGTTGGGGTCAAAGTCGGCAACCTCAAAGCTTCGACGCCCTCTGGGGCAACCGTACCCCACACTATTGGGGGGTCAGTCCACTACGATCCCGAGATCGAGGCCCCTGTCGAACGATGGTGAATTATGTCGGCTGGGTAACCATGATCCTCGCGGGATTGGCAGGGGATGCAAGGGTTCCCTGAGCCAAAGCGCTTTATGGCAAGTGGTGCCTCCGGTCCTAAAGAGAATGCTTCCGCTTCAAGGCACCATCCCGTAGATTTTTACCACCATTACCCAGATTCCTTCACTTCCACAGCGGAGTCAACCGATTTCACGCATCTATCCGTCCTGCGATCCGATCGATCCCGCACGAAGAATCTACGTGAACCCGGTCTTCACGGATTGACGAGCCTGTGGCCTTGATGTTTCTCTACCAGAGGGCTGCAACTCCTGGTACTTCCATCTTATGGTACGTGCTTCATACATGGTAATTGGCTACGGCGCGTTGCGGATGATCAAAATCTGGTAAAATAACTCTCGAAGCTACCAGGGACCTGGCAAGAAAGTAGGGAGGACGCATCGATTATTTGATGAAATTGCCTCAGGGACTAACCGTTGCTTACGATGACCATGGCTCTTTAGGCACCATGGCCATTGGCATTTTTATTGGTGCCGGATCGCGGGACGAGGGCCCGGAACAGGAAGGCGCGGCCCATTTTCTTGAACATTTAGCGTTTAAAGGGGCGGGTGACCATAACAGTCGCCAAATCGCTGAATTGATGGATGGGTTGGGTGGGGAAGTCAATGCCTTTACGACACGAGACTACACCTGTTTCTACGCTAAAGTGTTAACTCCTATGGCGTTGCCAGCGTGGCAATTGCTCTGGAGTTTGGTGCGGGATCCGTGGCTTTCGGAAAAGGATTTGAACCGTGAGCGCAATGTAGTTCAAGAAGAGCTGCTGGAAGCCTGGGATGATGTCGAAGACCGTTGTGAGATGGCCTATATGCAGTCGCTGTATCAGGATCGCCAGATGAGCCACGATGTACTCGGTACCCCCGACACCATTAAAGGTCTAACTTTGGATACTATAAAAAGTTTCTACCGTCAGCACTATACTCCATCCAATATGGTGGTGGCGATGGCTGGTGATGGCACTATGACTTTGCTAGAGCAAATCCGTCAGGTAGACAACATGACCGGTGGAGTCGCGCCAAGTCGTTTAGAACCGATACCTGCGCCCTCTTACGTCCATTACCATCACAAATCCGAACAGTTGCAGATACTTATGGGGGCACCCGCGCCGGTATTGACCCATGATGATTATCCGGAGGCTCTTTTGCTATCCATGCTGCTAGGGGGTCAGAACAGTTCGCGGTTATGGCAGCGACTGCGAGAAACCGAGGGGCTCGTATATGCCGTATCGACCGGGTACAATGCGCAATCCGATTGGGGGGAGTTGTCGATTCACATGGCTTTGAACCCGGGATCTTTGGAATCGGCATTGGCAGCAACAAAGTCCGAGGTGGAGCAATTCATTGCCCATGGTCCAGAAACTCATGAGGTGCAGCGGGCATTGGTGCAACTAACCACCAGTTTAGCTTTTGTTCGGGAAACCCCCGACGGCAGGATGTTTCGGCTTGGACGTTATGGACTATTGGGACAGGTTCCTCAAAGCGGAGAATTGTTGTTGGACCAGTTGACACGGGTGACACCACGTCAAATTCAAACGTTGGCTGAGGCGCTTTTTGGCGATTGGTCGCAGGTAGCTGTAGGCACGGCAGGAGTATTGCCGCGGGAATGGCGAAGACTTCGTGATTTTCTTATCAAATAGGGTTTCCGGGAGGCATTAATATGGATCATGCAGATAAACTGGAGACGGTATTTGCCTGGCAGCAAAAATTTAACCAAAAAGTTCGCGAGGAAAGAAACCTAGATTTTGATCAAAGCACCTGGATTCAGAAGATGGGGTTGGCACTCATGGTGGAACTTGGGGAAGTGATGGAAGAAGCCCAATATAAGTGGTGGAAGAATGCAAAGCCGATGGATATGGCTAAACTTCACGAAGAATTGGTCGATGTTTTTCACTTTTTTATCAGTATGTGTCTTGATGCCGGTTTAGATGCTCAAGGGCTGTATAACGGTTATATCGAGAAGAATCGGGAAAATTTTCGTCGTCAAGACGGGTTTTCGGCTAAACCCGGCTATGCGGTATCGAAGCCAAATTCCTTCGAATGAACGTTTTGTCCCTCTGCATACCCTTAAGGCGGGGGGAGAAATATGCGATTTACCGAATTGGCGTCTAAAGAAATCATAAACTTAAGCACTGGCGGCCGAATGGGTCCACTTGGCGACACCGATCTGGTGATAAACGCGGATACCGGGCAGATTGAATCGATCATCGTGCCATCCCGGGGTCGTCTCAACCGGCAAACCGAAGAAACTACCATTCCTTGGAATGCGATTCGCCGTGTAGGTCCGGAGGTGTTGATTGTAGATATGGATGAAGCTGGGCCACTAAGACGCACTGGTCGAAATTAACGCGAGGCTTTTTGTGTCGAAGGCTCATACTATGAGGGCACGGCATAAAAAGGAGGCGATGGTGTGGAAAAAACAGTGGTTGGCGCATTCCAAGACCATCATAGCGCGGAAACCGTGGTTGATGAGCTAAAGCATCGTGGCGTACCCGAAAAAGACATCTCTTTGGTCGCCCGAGATCACGGAAAGACCAAAGAAGGACACCCGGGCAGCCATGGTGGGATGCACGACTTATCTTCCGGTATTGGATGGGGAGGCACCATTGGTGGGGTAACTGGCCTTTTGGCAGGCGTAGGAGCCTTGGCCATTCCTGGCATCGGCCCGATTGTGGCCGCGGGACCACTGGCTGCAACCCTGACTGGAGCAGCAGCGGGTGGTATTGCCGGAGGCTTAATGGACTATGGGATACCACGTCAAGAAAGCCACCAATACGAGGAACGCCTAAAAGAAGGCGATGTATTGCTCATGGTACGCTCTGACGCCAATGAGGTGGATAAGGCAAAACGATTGTTTGAACATCACGGCGCCTCCGATATTCACGTGCATTAAGCATAGGCAATCGGGAACTAGTACACACTAGTTCCCGACTTGTATGATGAGGAGGAAATGCCGATGCCGGTGTCAGCCCGTGCTCAAGCTTTGCCACCCTATATTTTCGCTCGGATGGAAGATGATATCGACGCCATTCGCCGAAAAAATCGTTTAGTCGTTGATCTAGGCATTTCAGATCCCGATCTACCGCCGCCAAATGGCGTTGCTACAGCCTTGATTCAAGCGGTGGCAGAACCTGGCAGCTATCGTTACCCGCCTTACGCAGGCATAGACGAATTGCGCCAACAAGTAGCGGATTGGTATCGCCAACGATTTTCCGTGAACTTGGATCCTGCGACCGAGGTGTTGATTACCGGCGGGTCTAAAGTCGCCCTAATCCATGTGGCGTTGGCCACCACTGACCCCAAGGATGCGGTGCTGGTGCCGGATCCAGGATATCCTGCATACCACATTCCCAGCGCGCTTTTTGATCTGGAGGAGATTTCCCTTCCGTTGAGAGCAGAAAACCATTTTTTGCCAGATTGGGGCGAAATTCCACCAGAGAAATGGAAACGGATTCGCTTGGGATATCTAAACTACCCCAACAACCCTACTGGAGTTCTAGCTCCCGACAGTTTTTGGCGTCAAACCATTGACTTGGCAACGCGCCATGGATGGACCGTAGTTTCCGATCTCGCTTATGTTGACATTGTCTATCAAGGGCGCGCTCGCTCAGTGATGGAAGTCCCCGGCGCCAAAGACGTTGCACTGGAAACCCTCACTTTTTCTAAAAGTTATAGCATGCAAGGCTTTCGATTGGGAGCGGTGGTTGGCAACGCCAAGATTTTGGAGGCAATGTACCGTGTTGAAAGTCAGATTAATGCAGGCGTTTATGTACCAATCCAAACCGCGGGCACGCAAGCCCTTAAGTCAGGGATGGAACCCGAGGTTTTATCTCAATACCGTAAACGCAGAGATTATGTCGCAACCCAACTCGCTGCCTTAGGTTTCCATGTACCCCCAGCCCCGGCCACTCTGTACTTTTGGTTGCCAATGGCTCCAGGGGTGAGTGGTACGCAATTTTGCCGTGCCTTATTGCGCAAGGCTGGTGTTGCGTTAACACCAGGTGCCGCTTTCGGACCTTCAAGCGATAGGTTTGTCCGTCTGTCCTTTACTGAACCCTTATCTTCGCTATCACGCGCTTTTGATGCCTGGCATCGGGCACTGCCTATTACTTGAGACCGGGTGGAACCCCATTTCACCTAGCCACGTATAGTGAATGGAAACCAGTTCGCTTATTCGTGCTGAGCCGAGTGGGGAGGCAGCTTTCATGAAACACCGAGTGGTGGTCGCGGGCGGAGACGCCCGCGATGCCTGGCTATGTCGCTTTTTAGCAGGTCAAGAATTTCACGTAGAGTGTTGGGGAATGACCATCGCTGAAATCGAACCGTTTAAACCGCAGCGTCAGGGCCCAGACATCCTTATTGGGCCAATGACCGGTATTGGGCCTCGTGGCTCTATGGAAACCATAGAAGGTTCGCAATCAATCACCCCCCAATTACTGGCTAAAATGCCAGAAGGAGGTATTGTGGCAGCGGGTCTGGTAGCTGCCGATGTTCGTACCTGGGCCCAAGAGTTGGGGCTGATGACGGTTGAATATCGAAAGCAGCCGATATTTATGTGGCTCAATGCGGTTCCGACTGCCGAAGGTGCCCTCAAAGCAGCGCTGGGCCGTTCTGGCTTTACCGTATATCATCGTTCTTTTGCCATCCTGGGATTTGGCCGGGTGGGTTCAGTATTGGCCCTGCGGTTGCAAAGTTATGGAGCAAGTCCGGAAATATTCGAGCGGTCCGAAGAGCGGAGGGCCATGGCGTCGGCATATGGGTTTCGTGTCCATGCTTTGGATCCTCAGTGGTGCCCACCGGTAGACGGTATCTTTAATACCATTCCCCATCCGGTATTGACTCCAGAGTGGTTTGATTTGACGGATCCCGCGTGGATTGTCGATTTGGCGTCTAAGCCCGGAGGCCTTAGTTTTCATCTGTATGATAAGCCGGAGTACAGTGCTCGTTACGAGTCGATTTTGGGTATTCCCGGGCAAGTGGCACCCCGTCGAGCAGCGGAAATCATTTGGGAGACGCTTAGCGTTGCAATATCCGACTGTGAATTTAATCCTGTCGTTAAGGCGCAAGAAAGGAGAACGTGAGCGATCGTGAGTGGCAAACCGTTATCTGGAGTAAGAATTGGAATGGGAATGGCTGCATCCCATTGCAATTTGCATCGTGCCGTCGCTACAATAAAGCAATTGGTGGAGGCTGGCGCTATCGTCACCCCGATTGTGTCCCCCAGCATTCTTCACGTGACGACTCGCTTCGGCACGCCGGATTACTGGAGAGAACACATTCAAGAGTCCACGCCCGAAGAAATATTGACGTCGATTCCTGAGGTGGAGCCGAGTGGACCCAAGCACTGGTTTGATGTGGTCGCAGTGGTGCCTTGTACCGGCAACACCCTGGCGAAGTTGGCCAATGCAATGAATGATTCCCCGGTGACCATGGTAGTAAAAGCGCAATTACGAAATGGCGGCCCGGTGGTATTGGGCGTTACCTCCAATGATTTGTTAGGGATGAACGCGGCCAATTTAGGCCGGTTGTTAGCGGCACGCAATATTTATTTTATTCCGTTTGGCCAGGACGATCCAGAAAACAAGCCTCGGTCATTGGATGCACATTTGGAACTAATTGTACCAACCATTGAACAAGCACTGCGCACTGAACAAATTCAACCCCTGCTGCGAAGCTGGCGGGAGTGATGAACGTTTTTAAGGAGTGAATACAGGTGAGGGAAATACGGGTTGCCATATTAGGAGCTACAGGATTGGTAGGCCAGAAAATACTTGAAGTATTGCAAGATCGGAATACGCCAATAGCTGAGATTGTGCCTTTGGCGACTGAAGGTCAGGGGCGGAGCATCAGGTTTCGCGATCAATCGATATCCGTGGAATCGGTGGAGGACATGAATTGGAACCGGGTGGATGTGGCATTTTTCGCCGCGTCAACCGAGGCTAGCGCCCGGTACGCGCCGCGTGCAATTGCCGATGGGGTGACCGTAGTTGACAAGTCCAGCCATTTTCGCATGAATCCGGAGGTACCCCTGGTGGTACCTGAGGTCAATGCGGATGCCGTTGGCGACAGCAAACTTATTGCTAGTCCCAATTGTTCCACCATTCAAATGGTGGTGGCGCTTAATCCGATACGGATTCATTATGGATTGAAACGCGTGCTGGTTTCCACCTACCAAGCGGTGTCGGGTACCGGTCGTGAAGCGATGACCACCTTGCGTCAGGAAAGTATGGCTATGCTCGAAGAGCGGCCCGTCACTCCCTCAACCTATCCGCAACCCATAGGCTTTAATGTGCTGGCGTATTGCGACAAGTTTGGTGACTTGGATTTTACCGGAGAGGAATGGAAATTAACGCGGGAAACCCGGAAAATTTTTTCTCAAGCGATTGCAGTATCTGCCACCGCGGTGCGAGTGCCGGTCTACGTGGCACACGCTGAGTCTGTTTACGTTGAAACTGAAAAACCCTTTACCATTCCGGAAATCCGCGAACTTTTGCGACGCTCCCCGTCAGTCAAAGTGGTGGATATTCCGGGAGAGGGCGTGGTACCTACTCCGTTGCAGGCCCAAAATCAGGATTTGGTGTTAGTGGGGCGGATTCGTCAGGATCCGTTTGAGCCTCTTGGATTGCATTTGTTCGTGGTGGCCGACAACCTTCGCAAGGGAGCCGCGACCAATGCGGTCCAAATCATTGAATCCTTAAGTGATCGGTTTTAACAGGGAGGCTAGGCATGCGGGTTTCAGTTCAGAAATTCGGCGGCACGTCAGTCCGGGACTCACAGTCTCGAGAACGGGTAGCCAATTGGGTTTTTAAGGCTTCTCACGAAGGCCGGCATCCCGTCGTTGTGGTCTCAGCCATGGGACGCAATGGCGATCCGTACGCGACTGACAGTTTGTTAGGATTACTGGCAAATTTCCCCCAAACATCAGCGGTGGAACAGGATTTACTGATGATGTGCGGCGAGGTTATCAGTGCCGTCGTCATGGCCGGGCACCTACGCACTCGCGGGCTTCGCCCTCGGGTGTTTTTGGGGGGCGATGCCGGTATTATCACGGACGAAACCTTTGGTGACGCCCAAATTGTGGAAGTGGATCCAGCACCGCTGAAAGCGGCGTTGGAAGAAGACTATGTTCCGGTCGTTGCCGGGTTTCAAGGAAAGACACGAGGTGGCGTGATTACCACGTTAGGCCGGGGTGGTAGTGACACTACGGCGGTTGCGGTTGGAGCAGCGCTGAGCGCCGAGGTGGTAGAGATTTTTACCGATGTCGACGGCATTAAAACTGCGGATCCGCGAATTGTTCCGGAAGCGCGCACCATTAGCCGAATCAACTATGACGAGGTGTTTCAATTGGCAAATTTAGGAGCTCGGGTGGTCCATCCTCGTGCGGTAGAAATTGCCCGCCAATTCGGGGTGCCTTTGAGAGTGCGATCCACCTTCACCGACCAGCCGGGCACTTTGGTGTTGGGTGGACGCCGCACGATGGATCCTTGGGCTCATCGGGATCCAGATCATGCGGTCACTGGAATCACCCAACTGGAAGATTTAGTTCAGTTCGTAGTGCGGCAGGATTCAAAAAACCCGAGTGAAGAATGGGCATATCACCTTTTTGCCGCTTTAGGCGATAACGGCGTTTCCGTTGATTTAATCAACATGTTCCCGGACACGGTGTTCTTTTGTGTGTCCACAGCGACAGCTGGAGCTACCGTCAAAACTTTGCAAGAGTTGGCGCTGGATTTTGACACATTTCGGGACCGGGCTAAGGTGTCTATTGTGGGTTCTGCCATTCAGGGGCTGCCTGGGGTAGTAGGCCGGGTAATGGCAGCGCTCAGTCAACACCACATTACCGTGTTGCAATCCGCCGACTCCCACTCGACGATTACCTTATTGTTGTATCGGAACCAGATGGAACAAGCTGTAGCCGCGTTGCACTACCAATTTGGTCTTGGCGAAGAAGAAGTGTGACCCTGTGGATTTGTGCACTTAGCCGCACTCAGCATAAACAATTGCATCCTTCAAGGATGGAAGGGTATAATACTACCGACGACTTTTGCTCGGCGGTAAGGATAGGGCGAAGGACTCAGCAGGCACGCGGACGGAGCTGAGTATCGTAGCCTAATGGTGTGTTTGCCCCTGGCATAAGTCCCTAGTCTGTTGACTAGGGGCCTTTTGGTTTGTGTTTGTCTAGAAATGGAGGTGGGGACACTGGCACGCCCAGGACCTGGAAAATTACAATTTATCCCCTTAGGGGGGCTTGGCGAGATTGGCAAAAATATCGCGGCATTGGTGTATGGTAACGATATTATTTTAATTGATTGCGGCTTGGCGTTTCCGGAACCGGATATGCCGGGAATCGACTTGGTATTGCCGGACGTTACCTATCTGTTGGAAAACAAGGACCGGATCCGTGGCATATTTTTAACTCACGGCCATGAGGATCACATCGGCGGGCTGCCTTACTTTTTAAAACAAATCAATGTTCCGGTGTACGGACTGCGCTTGACCCTGGGGATTGTCGATTTGAAATTGCAAGAACATCAGGTGGTCCTGCATCCCAAGTCGCGCCCGGTGGAACCGGGCGAGGTGATTCGGGCAGGAAATTTTTCAGTCGAGTTCTATCGGGTCAATCATTCGATTCCGGATGCTTGCGGACTAATTATTCGGAATCCCGTGGGTACGGTGGTGCACACGGGGGACTTCAAATTCGATCATACTCCGGTTGATGGCCGCGTAGCGGACTTTCACAAACTAGCGCAAATTGGCCAAGAAGGCGTGCTATTGCTGCTGGCTGACAGCACCAATGCAGAGCGACCCGGCTATACACCGTCGGAAAAGACCGTCGGAAAATCACTGGATGACATCATTAGCAACGCCAAGGGACGGGTATTTGTGGCGTCGTTTGCATCTCAGGTTCACCGAGTACGCCAAGTGGTGGAATCTGCAGTGCGTAATGGACGCCACGTGGCGGTGGTGGGCCGCAGTATGGAAAACGTAGTCCATAAGGCGATTGAAATGGGGTATTTGGACTTTCCTCCCGGAACCTGGATGGACTTGGACGCGGTGTTGAAAGAACCCGCAGAAAAAATTCTCATATTGACCACGGGCTCTCAAGGAGAACCGATGTCGGCTTTGACCCGGATGTCTACTTCGGATCATAAAAAGGTCGAGATATTGCCCGGTGATACCGTGATTATTTCGGCTACTCCAATTCCCGGAAATGAGAAATTTGTGGCGCGAACGGTGGACAATTTGTACCGCCGCGGTGCCCATGTCTTTTATGGGTCCACGGTAGGAATTCACGTCTCAGGCCATGCCTGCCAAGAAGAGTTGAAGTTGATGCTCAACTTAGTGCGACCCAAATTTTTTGTACCGGTCCATGGCGAATATCGCCATTTAGTGCATCATGCACAACTGGCCCGCGACGTGGGGATAACCCCCAGCCACATTCTTATCGGGGATAACGGGAATGTTTTCGAGTTTACCAAGGACACCGGGAACATTGTGGGTCAAGTGCCGTCGGGCAAGGTACTAGTGGACGGTGTTGGGGTCGGCGATGTCGGCAATATTGTATTGCGCGATCGCAAACAACTTTCCAATGACGGGATCTTAATTGTCGTATTAGGGATGGACTCCCAGTCTGGTTTAATGGTGTCGGGGCCGGATATCGTGTCTCGCGGATTTGTTTATGTCCGTGAATCCGAAGCACTGCTTGATGAGGCGCGCCAACGGGTCAAACACGCGCTAAACAATATTGAAGGGCAGGGGCTGAGTGAATGGTCTGCGATCAAGTCCTCGGTGCGTGATACCTTAGGTCGATTTCTCTGGGAAAAGACCAAACGGCGCCCCATGATTTTGCCTATTATTATGGAAGTTTAAGTGGTGCGGGCAATGGTCTGCGGCCTGACGGTAATGAAGACGGTGGTGGTAGGGCTTAACAGGAGCGCTTTGACCTCAACCCGGTAAAGTGCTCCGTCAAGGGCCACAATTCGGTTATTCAACATGTTGTAGACCAACATGACTCGAATCTGTCTCAAAGGGGCTCCCAGCAAAGTTTCAGTGTAGGGTTCTAACGCTGCATCCAAGGCCACTTTAGAGAGGTTCGGAGGAAGTGTTGCGACTTCTGTTCCGAAAAATTCCCCCGAGAAAGCGGGGCATGGCCGATCTCACTCAGGCCCGGGCCTGATCGGCGGTTCCGGGGCCGTAAATCCGCTCAGGATGCGGGTTTCAGAGTCAC